>JAQBPL010000386.1 GCA_028287545.1 Vulcanimicrobiota bacterium
AAGCGTCGGGTCACGTCGCCGCGTTCCACGACAAGCTGGTCGATTGCCGCAACTGCAAGCACCGCTTCCGCGCCGACCACATCCCCTCGCTCGACAAATGTCCCGACTGCGGGATGACCGGCACGCTGACCGAGCCGCGCAACTTCAACCTCATGATGAAGACCGCGATCGGTCCGATGGAGGACACGTCGGCGCAGGCGTACTTGCGGCCCGAGACGGCTCAGGGCATCTTCGTCAACTTCAAGAACATCTATCAGAGCGCGCGCAAGAAGCCGCCGTTCGGGATCGCGCAGATCGGGAAGTCGTTCCGCAACGAGATCACGCCCGGCAACTTCACCTTCCGGGTGCGCGAGTTCGAGCAGGCCGAGCTCGAGTTCTTCGTTCCGCAGGACGGCAAGGATCTCGAGTGGTTCCAACAGTGGGTCACGGCGCGCAAGAAGTGGTACAGCGACTACGGCGTGCGCGCCGATCGCCTGCGCTTCTATGAGCTGACGCCCGAGGAGCGACCGTTCTACGCGAAGGCCGGGATCGACGTCGAGTACCTGTTCCCGTGGGGCTGGGGCGAGCTCGAATCGATCGCGCACCGCGGCACCTACGACCTCGACCGCCACATCGAGTACTCGGGGAAGGACCTGCAGTTCTTCGACGAGGCCTCGAAGGCGAAGTACACGCCGATCCTCATCGAGAGCTCGGCCGGGATGGACCGCACGACCCTCACCATGCTGATCGACGCGTTCGAGCGCGAGACGATCGTTGAGGGGGACAAACAGACCGAACGCACCGTGCTGCGCTTCCACCCGAAGATTGCGCCGGTGCAGGTCGGGGTCTTCCCCTTGGCGCGCAACAAGCCGGAACTGGTCGAGCGCGCGCAGGGGATCGAGCGCGGCTTGCGTGCGGCGTTTCGTACCCAGTACGACGAGGGCAACGTCGGCCAGCTCTACCGCCGGCAAGACGAGATCGGCACGCCGTTCTGCATCATGATCGACTACCAGACGCTCGACGACGCGACGGTGACCGTGCGCGATCGCGACAGCATGAAGCAGGATCGCGTCGGGGCGGACGCGCTCGGCGGCTACCTCTCCGAGCGGCTCGGCTAGGCGCCCTCAGGCGGTATGGCGGTGCCGCTCGTCGAGCAGCTCGCTTGCCTCGTGACGCCGGCATGCCGACCACTCGCGGCGGCCTGCTTCGGTGACCACCTCGCAGCCGCAGGGCCAGCTGTACCGGAAGAACCCGGGGAGAACGGCGTGAATCGATACCTCGGCGACGCCGAGCAGCGCAACCGTCGCACGAAGCTGTTGCTCTCCGGCGAACTGGTGCTTCATACACCAATCATCGGACACGCAGCGTAAAGGTGCAAGGTGCTAGCGCGCGGGCGGCGTTAAGTCGTTGCAAAGTCCAGCGTTTGTAAAGACTCGGAGCACAAATGGCAAAGCAGACGGGCCGTTGTTCCAAATGCGGCCACTCGTACGGATACCACTACTACGCCGACGGCGAGATCGTCTGCAGCCAGTGCATCGAGAACGATCGGATGGCGCCGTGTTCGCCGTCCGCCTGAGCCCAGCTATTGGTCGATCGAACGATCGAAGGCGACGCGCAGTCCCTCGCCGACCAGGTTGAACGCGAGCAGCGTGACGACGATCAGCGTGCCCGGAACGATCACCATCCACGGCGCGACGAGGGCGGTTGTGCCGAGCGCGTCCTGAAGCATGTTTCCCCACGAAGCGGTCGGCACCTGAACTCCCAGACCTAGGTACGACAGCCCCGCCTCGATGAGGATGTTGTCGCCGATCGCCAGCGTCGCGGCGACGACGATCGGGGCGAGCGAGTTGGGCAGCAGATGGCGGGTGATGAGGCGGACCGGGCCGGCACCCAGCGCCCGAGCCGCTTCGACGAAGTCGCGCTCGCGTAGGGTGAGCACCTCGCCTCGTACCAGGCGAGCGACGACCATCCAAGAGAGCAGCCCGATGACGAGCACGATCACGACCAGCGAGAACTGGTTGGTCAGCGCTTCGACCGTGATGATGAGGAAGAAGGTCGGAAACGAGAGCATCGCGTCGACGAAGCGCATCATGACCGCGTCGACCTTGCCGCCGGCGAGTCCGGCGATCGCTCCGTAGAGCGAGCCGAGCACGATAGCCACGAGCATCGCCGTGACGCCGACGGTCAGCGAGATGCGCGCTCCTTCGAACGCGCGAGCGAGCTGATCGCGCCCCAGGACGTCGGTGCCGAGCGGATGCACGAGCGACGGCGGCAGCGGATGCCCCATTACCGCGTGCTGGACCGTGATGGGCGAGACGCGCCAGACCAGCGGCCCGAGGATCGCCGCGCCGATGATGATCGCCAGCACGATCGCGCCTCCGACGGCGGGGCGTTCGCGGCCGAACCGCGCGAGGAACCGGCTCATTCGTAGCGCACGCGCGGGTCGACCAGCGCGTAGCCGATGTCGGCCAGCAGGTTGCCGGCGATGACGAACACCGCGGAGATGATGGTGGTCCCCATGACGGTCGGATAGTCGCGCTGGAACACGGCGGTGAGTCCCAGATAGCCCATCCCGGGAACGGAGAAGACGTACTCGATGAAGTACGCGCCGCCGACCAGTGCGGGCAGGCTCAGGCCGAGCAGCGTGACGATTGGAATTAGCGCGTTGCGCAGCGCGTGGCGGTAGATCACGGCCCGCTCGGAGAGCCCTTTGCTGCGCGCGGTGCGGATGAAAGGCTGGCCGAGGACGTCGATCATCTTGGCCCGCTGATAGCGCATCCACGGCGCGAAGCCGACGACGACCAGCGTTGCGACCGGCAGCACGAGATGCCACAGCCGGTCGAGCGGATCGCTCTCGTGCCCGATCGACGAAATGCCGCCTGAGGGAAACCAGCGCAGCCCGACAGCGAACACGTCGATCAAGACGATGCCGAGCCAGAACACGGGGATGCCGTATGCGATGAAAGCGACGGCGGTCGCCACGACGTCGAAGGCGGAGTTGCGGCGCGTCGCGGCCGCGACGCCAAGCGGAATCGCGATCAGCACCGTCACGACGATCGCGAGGCCGAGGAGTTCCATCGTCACCGGCATCTTCTCGCCGATCAGGGCGACGACGGGGCGGTGGCTGACGAACGACTGCCCGAGGCTGCCGTGGAAGACCAGCTCCTTGAGCCAGTAGAAGTACTGGACGTACCACGGCTTGTCCAAGCCGAGCGACGCGATGAAGGCGGCACGCGCCGCGGGCGTCAGTGCACGGCTCTGCGCCGAGAGGATCGCCGTGGGACCGCCCGGCGCAAGCCCCATCAGCGCGTACGAGACGAGCGAGATGAAGAGCAGCAGCGGCACGGCGCCGAGAACGCGCCGGATCGCGAACGCGATCACGGATCGAGCCTCCAATGGGCGATGTTGGTGAAGAGGTAGAGGCCGGGCAGGATCGGGCCCGTGATGTGCACGCGGTCGCGATAGGCGGTGATCGCGAACTCGTTCGTCGCGAACAACATAGGAACGTCGCGCGCAGTGCGCACTTGCATGTCGTCGTAGAACTGCTTGCGCCGGGCCGGGTCGAGCGTTACGAGTCCCGCTTCGAGATCCCGGTCGACTGCGGGATTGCGGTAGAAGCCGACGTTGTTGCCGATCGGCGGGAATTGCTTCGAATCCAGCAGGGTCAGCATGTCGGGGTCGGGTTGGCCGCCCCAGCCGGAATAGGACAACTGAAATTTCGAGGCGTTCTGCTGCTGGATGAAGGTCGCATAGTCGAGGAGGTGGACCGAGACCGCGATGCCGATGTCGCGCATATCGGCATTGAAGCCGGCGGCGACGTCGTTCGAGAGCAGCGAGTTGGGGATCAGGAGCTCGAAGGCGAGCCGAACGCCGTTCTTCGCACGAACGCCGTCCGGACCGCGCTTCCACCCCGCGCCGTCGAGCATGGCGTTCGCTCGCGCCGAATCGTACGGATAGGGTTTGACGCGATTGTCGTGCCAGTAGCGAATCGCCTCCGGCTCGACGCCGTTCGCGACGGTCGCGTCGTGGTGGCGGAGCCCTGCCGCGACCGCCTCCCGGTCCCAGCCGTACATCATCGCTCGGCGAACGACCACGTCGTTCAAGCCGGGCGTGCGAATGTTCACGTAGATGAAGCGCGTGTAGAGGTCGGGGATGTCGATCTCGCGGATGCCGGGGACATTCCTGAGTCGTTGCGCCGCATCTGCTCCGATCCCATCATCGAGATCGCCCGCGCCGCCCACCATCGCGTCGGTGCGCCCCTGGTCCTGCAGCACGATGCGTATGTCGATCGTCCTGACCCTCGGCGTGCCGTCCCACCAGTAGCGGTTCGTTCCGAAGACCGCCTCCTGGTCGTGATTCCAGCGCTCCAGGACGTAGGCCCCAGTCCCGATCGGGTGTTCGCCGAATGCAGAGTTCTTGATTTGCGCATGCGGGATGCCGCGAAAGGCGTGTTCCGGCATGATCCACTGCGATTGCAGCGCGTTCCCGACGAAGGTTGCATTCGGGGAGTCCAGGTGAAAGCGCACGGTAAACTTGTCGAGCGCGACGACGCGCTTGATGAACGTATACTGGCCATTGTACGGTGAGCCCGTTGCCGGATCGGTCAGCGCTTCGAACGTCCACACGACGTCGGCCGCGGTGAACGGTGCGCCGTCGGACCAGCGCACGCCCTTGCGCAGGTGAACGGTCCAGATCTTTCCGCTGGCGTCGGGTTTCCACGACAGGGCAAGCTTGGGCGTCGGCTGGTAATCGGCACCGCTTCCGAGCAGCGTGTCGAAGATCAAATTCTGATACAGGAACGAATAGTATTGGCTGGTCAGCAGCGGCTCGATCGTGCTCGCGTCGGCGGCTTCGAGGATGACGAGGGTCGCCGGGTCCGTCCGCGCGGCGGTGCGCGCGGCACACGACGCGAGCGCCAGGCAGAGAAGTGCGCAGCCAAGCCGTTTGGCGACGGCTGCTACGGTCAGACGCAGCGGCCGCCGTCCACTTCGAGCGCGACGCCGGTGATGAACGCCGCTTCGTCCGAGGCCAGGAATGCAACGGCGTTCGCGATGTCCCGCGGCTGCGAGAGCCGGCCGAGCGGAACGCTGCCGGCGAACTTGGCGCGCAGCTCCTCGGTGTCGCCGCCCATGAATTCGGTCAGTAGCGGCGTCTCGCCGGCGACCGGACAGATCGAGTTCACCCGAATGTTGTCGGCGGCGTACTCGACGGCCATCGACTTGGAGAACAGGATCGCCGCCGCTTTCGACGCGTTGTAGACGGTGAGGCCGGGGCGCGGCCGGATCCCGGCCGTCGACGCCATTGTGATCATCACGCCGCCGCCCTGCGCGCGAAACACCGGCACGAGCTCGAGCGCGGAGAGGTAGAGCGCCTTCACGTTGACGGCGAAGATCCGGTCGAACCAGTCCTCGGCGACGTCGAGCATCGGCTGGTTGCGGTGCGTGATCCCGGCGTTGTTCACGTACGCGTCGATGCGGCCTTCGTACGCGACGACGTCGCGGACGGTCGTCGCCACGTCGTCGCGCCGGCTGACGTCGCAGTGCAGGTAGCGCGCGCGCCCGGGCGTCTTTGCATTAATCTCAGCCGTGACGCGCTCGCCGCCGACGTCGTCGATGTCGAGCACGGTGACGGTCGCGCCCTCCTCGACGACCTTCTTGCAAATCTCCTCGCCGAAGCCGGATCCGCCGCCGGTGACGACGACGACTTTGCCCTCCAGTTTTCCGCTCACGCGAACTTCGTCGTGATGGTCTGCAGGGTGCTGAACTCGCGCATCGCTTCGAAGCCTTTCCCACGCCCGTGCCCGCTCCGTTTGAAGCCCCCGAACGGGAGCTCGATGCCGCCGCCGGCGCCGTAGCAGTTCACGAACACCTGGCCGACGCGCAGCGCCCGCGACACGCGCGCCTGGCGCCCGCCGTTCTCCGTCCACACGCCAGCGACCAGACCGTAGTCGGTCGCGTTCGCGAGCCGAATCGCCTCGGATTCGCTCGCGAACGGCAGCGCGGAGAGGACGGGGCCGAACACCTCTCGGCACGCGAGCTCGTGCCGCTCGGGGACCGGACCGTACATCACCGGCGCAATGTAGTAGCCGCCCGCGGGAAGATCGCCGGCCAGCGGCGCTTGCGCGAGAACGGCGACGCCGTCGCGTTTTGCGCGCTCGACGTAGCCGCCCACGCGCTCGAACTGCGCGCGGTTGATGAGCGGCCCGACATCGGGATCGCTCGCGGGAACGCCGACCCGCAACGTCGCGAAGCGTTCGGCGAGCAGCGCCGAGACGCGGTCGAAAACGCTCGCTTCGATCAGCACGCGGCTCCCGGCAGAACACGTCTGTCCGCCGTTCTGCACGATCGCTTTGACGATCACCGGAATCGCTGCTTCGAGATCGGCATCGGCGAACACGATCTGCGCAGACTTCCCGCCGAGTTCCAGGATGCAGCGCGCATGGTGTTCGGCCGCTGCCGCTTGCACGAGCGTGCCGACTTCCGGTGAGCCGGTGAACGAGAGCACGTCGACGCCGGGATGCCGCGCGAGCGCGTCACCGGCCGTCTCGCCGAGTCCGGTTACCACGTTGATCGTCCCGGCCGGGAAACCGCACTCGGCGGCCAGCTCGGCCAACGCGACGATCGAACGCGATGCATCCTCCGACGGTTTGATTACCGTCGCGTTCCCGACCGCCAGCGACGGCGCGAGCGAGCGCGAGAACATCTGCAGCGGGTAGTTCCACGGGATGATGTGACCGCTCACGCCCGAAGGGACGCGCAACACCTGGACGCCATAGCCCGCAAGATAGGGGATCGTCTCGCCGTGCAGCTTGTCCGCACCGCCGGCGTAGAACTCGAAGTAGCGCGCCGCCGCGGTGACGTCGGCGCGCCCCTGCGAGATCGGCTTCCCGGTGTCATCGGACTCGATCTGCGCAAGCCGCTCGCCGTTCGCGACGATCGCCGCCCCGAACTTGGCGAGGAATCGCCCGCGCTCGACCGCCGCCAGCGAGCCCCATGCGCCCTCGAACGCCCCGACGGCGCTGCGCACCGCCCGATCGACGTCCGCCGCATCGCCGGCCGAGATCGCGCCCGTCGTCGCGCCGGTCGCCGGATCGACCACCGGCAACGTCTCCCCCGAACGCGCTTCCTCGAAGCGTCCGTCGACGAAGAGGGTCTGAGCGGTTCGGGAAGCGATCATGGCGGGTCTCCTTCGATACGAACCGATCTCTGCGCCCGAGCGGACGGGGCTTCCTGTGCCGCTGGTTGCTTGTCGCGGGTCGCGCTTTCCACGTCGCTCGGTTGACGTAGGCGTCGCATTGCTATACGATCCTAGCCGTTGTCCGCAAGGAGGTTCATCATGCGACACGACGACTACGACGAACTGCCCAGCTTTTACGCGCTCTAGCAAACGCCGCGCGGGCTATCCTTCCGAAACCAACGTCAAGCGCGGCGACCGCGTCGTGCACGGCAACAAAGAGCTGATCGAGAAGCTCGGCCGCAACGACCCCTGTATCTGCCGTTCGGGACGCCGGTTTCAAAAAGTGCTGCATGCGCAGCGGCCGATATGACGGCGTCGAACGCGACTACTTCTTTCCGCGAATGATGATGAAGCCGCCGAGGAGACTCGGCGGCTTTTCCGACGCCGAAGCGGCAATCGGCGATTCGGAGCAAATAGGAAGAAAATGTCGCTAAAGCCTTTTGCCGTGGCCACGCCGGTACGAGTCCGACGGGATCCGCACTATGGCCCGGGCCCTTGGCCTGACAAGCCCATCGGCACGATCACCGGGTTGCCGATAGATGGCGCGGCGTTTAAGTCGGTCGCGACGCTGCGCGGCCCCAACGACACTACTGGATCGTTTTCGACGAGCCTCAGCGCGATGGGGACGGTGACGGCCCGTACGCCGCGGCGGAGGTCGAAGAGGAATATATCGAAGCTTTGCGCGAGCCGGAAGCGGACGACGATCGTGAAATCTGAGGAAAGTACGCGCCTTGCGATGACGTACTTGCAGTGGGTCGTCAATGATTTGTTCGCGTTCAGTGACCCGGAGTTCCAGGGCTCCGTGTGGATCCGTGGTGACCATCCGCGACGCTTCGTGCAAGACTACGACGAAGCGGTGCAGACGTTCACCGAATTCACCGAGATGCTGCTCGCAGATGACTTGTGGAAGTACACAACACTTAGTGCGGAGCAGGCGAACGTCTTGCGAGGGTTCTACGAGCGCCTCATTCAGTTTGACGATACGTTGCCCAAGGGGCCTCGGAACTCGCAGGTGATTGTGAAAGATCCGCGGTGGCCGGCGATCGTGCTGGCTGCGAAAGGTACGCTCGTGTCGATTTTGGAGGGCTCCGGCGAGATTCGTCCGCAGATTTGACCAGCCGGGCGCGGAGTTCGGCGAGTCGGTGGCGGGGCCATCCGGGGCTGGAGATAGCAGGGTGACGTTCGCGCAGGCAATAACCGCCGCCCATGACCACCACGATTTTTCGCGCTGGGCGTGTCGTGACGATGGGGGACGATGCGCCTGAGGCGTTCGCGGCTTCGGGTGAGCGGGTCGTCGCCACCGGGACGGTTGGGGAGTTGCGGGGACGGTTCCACGATGCGGAGGTCGTCGATTTCGGTTCGGCGACGATCGTGCCGGGGTTCAACGACGCGCATGCGCATCTAGCGATCGCGGCGGAGGACATGCTGCACCTCGATCTGTCGATGGATGCCGTTGGCTCCCTCGCGGAGATCGCCGCGGTGCTGCGCGAGCAGGCGAAGCACACGCCGGCGGGCGGGTGGATCCGCGGGAGCCGGTACGACGATGCGAAGATGCCCGAAGGACGCTTGCTGACACGCTGGGATCTCGATGAGATCAGCCGCGAGCATCCGATCCTCATCCTGCAGGTCGCCGGGCATTGGGGCGTCGTCAACTCGAAGGCGCTCGAGCTCTGCGGGATCGACGAGTCGACGGAGGAGCCGTTCGGCGGCAAATTCGGGCGCGACGGAAATGGGCGTCTCAACGGATTGCTCTTCGAACAGGCGATCTTCGATTTTGCCTACCCGCAGGCGACGAAGCGCGCGCAGACGATCGCGCCGGCCAGCACGGCGGAAGACCGGCAGCGCGGGCTGCGCCGGGCGATGGATGCTTTTCACGCCGCTGGGATCACGTCGGTCACCGATGCGATGGTCGGACCGGCCGACATCGCGCTCTTCCAAGAAGCGCAGAAGCGCGGCGCGCTGACGATGCGCATCAACATGCTGCTGCACTACGAACACTACGGTCTGCTCGCGAAGCTCGCGGTGCGCACCGGCTCCGGCACCGACCGGCTGCGTCTCGGCGGGATCAAAGGCTTTGTCGACGGCGCGATCGGCGGGCGCACGTGTCTGCTCGAGCAGCCGTTCGAAGGGACGAGCGACGACTACGGGATGCAGACGACCTCCGATGCGGACCTGCGCGACATCGTGCGGATGGTCCATCTCGACGGCAATCGGGTCTGCGTCCACGCCAACGGCGACCGCGCGATCGGCAAGCTCCTCGACCAGCTCGAAGCGGCGCAGCGCGAGAAGGCGCGCCCGCACCTGCACCACCGCATCGAACACTGCAGCGTCGTGAACGAGGACATCTTGGGCCGAATGAAGACCGTTGGCGCGATCGCGGTGCCGTTCGGGAGCTACGTGCACTACCACGGCGCGAAGCTGCTGGAATGGTACGGTGCCAAGCGGCTCGAGCGAATGTTCGCGCACCGCGCGTTCCTCGACGCCGGCGTCGCGGTCGCCGGATCGTCCGACTACCCGTGCGGGCCGTATCAGCCGCTGCTCGCGCTGCAGTCGTGCGTGACGCGCACCGGCTTCGACGGCGCGCCGCTCGGCCTCTCGCAGCGCGTCACGCCGGCGGAAGCGCTCGCGCTCTACACGGTCAACGCCGCGTACGCCTCGGACGAGCACGACGTGAAGGGCCGGCTCGCGCCGGGCTACGTCGCCGACTTCGTCGTCCTCGACGGCGACCCGCTGACCGCCGACCCGGCGACGCTCGGTTCGCTCGGCGTCGTCGCCACGTACGTGGGCGGCGAGAACGTGTGGCAACGCGCGGCCTGATGTCGGGCCTGATCGAGATCCAGCTGCTCAACGGCATCGTTCAAGGGATGATCTACGCGCTGGTCGCGGCGGGGCTCACGCTGATCTTCGGGATGCTCGACATCCCGAACTTCGCGCACGGCGCGTTCTACGCGCTCGGCGCGTACGTCGCGTTCACGGTCGTCTCGTCGACCGGAAACTTCTGGCTGGCGATCGCGATCGTGCCGATCGTCATCGCCGTGCTCGGCTTGGTCGTCGACGCGCTCGCGATGCGCCGCCTGGCGCGCGCGGGTCACGTCTACCAGATCCTCTTCACGCTCGGGCTCGTGCTGATCGTCCAGGAAACGATCGTCCTGCTGTGGGGCGCCGATCCCACCAGCGTGACCGTGCCGGCGGCGCTCTCCGGCGGCATTCCGCTCGGCGTGGTCAGCTTTCCCATCTACCGGCTGTTCCTGGTCGCCATCTCGGCGGTCGTGATCGCGGGGTTGTGGTTCGGCATCGAACGCACGCGCTACGGCGCGATCATCCGCGCCGGGATCGACGATCCGGAGATGGTCGACTGCATCGGGATCGACGTTCAGCGGCTATTCACGATCGTCTTCGGGATCGGCGTCGGCTTGGCCGGACTCGCCGGCGCGCTGATCGTGCCGATTCGCGGCGGCCAGCCGGCGATGGGCAACGAGTTGATGGCGACGAGCTTCGCCGTGGTCGTGATCGGCGGCCTGGGCAGCTATCTCGGCGCGGTGGTCGGCGGCATCTTCGTCGGCTTGACGCAGGCGATCATGACGATTCTCTATCCCGCCGCGTCGGAAGTCGCGATCTTCGCGGCGATGGCGCTGGTGATCTTGGTGCGGCCGCAGGGACTCTTCGGGCGCCGGTGAGACGCTTCGCGCTTCTGGCGGCCGTGGTCGCGCTCGCGCCGTTCGTCGTGCGCTACCCGACGCTGGAGACGCAGATACTCACCTTCGGCCTGCTCGCCGTCGCGTTCAACGTGCTGCTCGGCGAGATGGGCTTTCTCTCGTTCGGCCAAGCGACGTTCAACGGCGTCGGCGCCTACGCCGCCGCGCGCGTGCTGATCGATCTGCACGCGCCGCTGCTGCTCGCGCTCGGGGCGGGGATTGCGGCGGGGGCGCTCGTCGCGGCGGCGATCGGAGCATTGGCGATCACCGGGCGCGGCGTGTACGGCGTGATGCTGACCTTCGCGTTCAACGAGATGGCGTACTACGTCGCGTTCCAGTGGCGCGACGTGACCGGCGGCGACAACGGCCTGCGCGGCATCCCGCGGCCCGACGTGTTCGGCATCTCGCTCGACGACGCGACCCGGTATTATCTGTTCACCGCGATCGTCGTGCTCGTCGCGTTCGCGTTCGTGCTGCGGCTGATCGCCTCGCCGTTCGGCGCGGTCCTGCGCGCGATTCGCGAGAACGAAGATCGCGCGCGCGCCATCGGCTTCCGCGTGCGGCGGTTCAAGATCGTCGCCTTCGCGATCTCGGGCGGCCTCTCGGGGCTCGCCGGCGCGCTGTACGCGGGACTGTTCCGCTTCGTGCCGCTGCAGTCGATCGACTTGGACACCTCGACCAACATCGTCGTCGCGACGCTGCTCGGCGGGACCGGCTCGCCGTACGGGCCGCTGCTCGGCGCCGCGGTGTTTACGATCCTCTCGAACTCGCTGAGCCACGTGTGGTCGCACTGGCCGCTGCTGTTCGGGGTCGTGTTCTGCATCGTCGTGCTGTTCTTTCGCGGTGGCTTGTGGAGCATACCGGGCCTCTGGAGCCGTCGTGCTACGCACGCATAGTCTGACCAAGCGCTTCGGGGCGCACGTCGCGGTCGACGCGGTCGACATCGAGATTCGCGACGGCACGCTGCACGCGATCATCGGGCCGAACGGCGCCGGCAAGACGACGCTGTTCAATCTGCTCAGCGGCGAGCAGCAGCCCACCGGCGGCACGATCGAATTTCGAGGCCAGGACGTGACGCGGCTCGACGTGACCGCGCGCTCGCATCGCGGGATGGGCCGGTCCTACCAGCGCACCAACGTCTTCCCGAAGCTGACGGTCTTCGAGAACGTGCGCCTCGCCGCGCAATCGCGCACGCGCGAAAGTTTCGCGCTGTGGGTCTCGGCGACCGCGGCACGAGCGCTCGCCGAGCGAACCGAACGCGCGCTCGAAGAATTCGGCCTGCTCGCGCACGCGCAACGGCCGGCGCACGAACTGGCCGGCGGCGACCAGCGCCTGTTGGAGCTCGCGATCACGCTGGCGACGGATCCGGCGCTGCTCCTGTTGGACGAACCCTCGCAGGGCCTCTCGCCCGAGGACGCGCACCGGCTGATCGACCGCATCGGCGCGCTCGCCTCGCGCTTCACGATCGTGCTCATCGAACACAACATGCCGCTGGTGATGGGACTCGCCGGGGAGATCACCGTGATGAACTTCGGCCGCGTCATCGCGCACGGAACGCCGGAGGCGATTCGCGCCGACGCGAACGTGCGCGCGGCGTATCTCGGGACGCGCGGCTGATGTTGCGTCTCGCCGGGGTCGACGCGTACTACGGCCCGAGCTGGATCCTCAAAGACGTCTCGCTCGAGGTGGCGGCGGGCGGCGTGTTCGCGCTGCTCGGCCGCAACGGTGCCGGAAAGTCGACCACGCTCAAGACGATCGCGGGTCTGGTCGCTCCGCGCCGCGGTTCGGTGCGCTTCGACGACGCCGAGATCGGCGGTGCCGCGCCACATGCGATCAACCGGCGCGGGATCGCGTACGTTCCGGAGGAGCGGCGGATCTTCGCCGACCTCACCGTCGACGAGCATCTCGCGATCGCGCTGCGCGGCGGCGCCTGGACGGCGGAGCGCGCGTTCGCGATCTTTCCCGCGCTCGTTCCGCTGCGCGGCCGGCGCGGGCGATTCTTGAGCGGCGGCGAGCAGCAGATGCTCGCGATCGCCCGGGCGCTGGTCACCGGGCCGCGGCTGCTGCTGCTCGACGAGCCGTCGCAAGGGCTGGCGCCGGTGATCGTCGATGCGGTGATGGCGTCGGTCCAAGCGTTGCGCGGCGAAGGACTCGCGATCTTGCTGGTCGAGCAGAACGTGGAGATCGCGCTCGAGGTCGCGGACCGCGCCGCGATCATCGATCAAGGCGCGATCGTCTTCGACGGCAGCGCCGGCGAACTGCGCGCGCGCAGCGACCTGCAATCAACCTATCTCGGCGTCGGCATTTGAGGGGAACAGAGATGGAACGCAAACGCTTTCTCGCAACCGTAGGCGGTGGGGCCGCCGCCGCGGCGCTCGGCGGGCTCCCGGCGCGCGCGGCGGACGAGGTCGTCTTCGCCGGAGTGTACTCGGCGACCGGCGCGTACGCGGCGTTCGGCCGCGACACCGACCGCGGCTTCCAGCTCGCCGTCAACGAGTTCAAGAAGTCGGTCGACGGCCATCCGATCAAGTACATCACGCGCGACGATCAGACGAAACCCGACGTCGGCCAGCAGCAGGTCACCGACGCGTACGAACACGACGGCGCGCGCTTCTTCGCCGGAATCGCCTCGAGCAGCGTGGCGCTGGCGATCGGCCAGGTCGCGCGGGACAAGCGCGCGCTGTTTTTCACCAGCGTCGGCGCCGACGAGATCACCGGGAAGGATTGCAACCCGTACACGTTCCGCTGGTCGGTGCCCGCGTACGGCGCGGTGCGCGCGACGCTCTACCCGTTCATCGCGAAGTATCCGAACCTCAAGAAGTGGTACACGATCACGCCGTCCTACGTGTTCGGCGAGTCGCTGCTGACCAACGTCAAGGAAGTCGCGCAGGAGAAGGGCATCTCGCTGATCGGGAACGACTATCATCCGCTCGGCGCAACCGAATTCTCGAACTACGTCGCGAAGGCCGCGGAAGCGAAGCCGGACGTGTTGGTGCTGTTGAACTTCGGCGGCGACGCGATCAAGGCGCTGAAGACGGCGAATAGCTACGGGCTGAAGAAGACGACCAAAATCCTCTACGTGTGGAGCGGCGGGCTGCTCGACTTCGCCGGTATCGGCGCCGACGATCTCGACGGCGTGCACGTCGGCTGCCAGTACTGGCACGACTCGACCCCGGCGACGCGCAAGGCGAGCGAAGCCTACAAAGCCGCGTACGGCGAGCCGCTCGGGTACGTCGGAGCGAGCGCGTACATCGAGGCGCGGCTGACGTTCCAGGGGATTGCGAAGGCGCGCTCGACCGATCCGGCGCGGGTCGCGAAGGCGCTCGAAGGATTGAAGTACGCCGGGCCGACCGGAGCGGAAGAGATTCGCGCCTTCGATCACCAGGTGGTCAAACCGTACTACCTGCTCGTCGGAAAGCCGAAGGGCGCGATGAAGGACCAGTGGGACTACGTCGACACCGTCGCGTTCTCGTCACACCCGGTGCCGCGGGAGCGGAGTCTTTGTCGGCTGTGAGGCGCGATGGTGGCTCATCCTTCGACAGGCTCAGGATGACACGGGGTCCTTCGACGGGCTCAGGATGACAATGGGATCAGGAGGCGAGGGCGCCTGAGGGGTTGGGGGTTCCTTGGGGGGCGGCTTCGGGCGTGCAGGGGCCGACGTCGACGAAGCGGGCCTTGCCGGTGTGTTTCGCTTCGTACATCGCGCGGTCGGCCTGCCCCAGCGTTCGCTGGGCGCTGCAGGCGGGGTTGAGGTGGACGATGCCGATGCTGGCGCTCACCGGCGGGGCGCCGGGGACCGAGAGCGCCGCTTCCTGTACGCGGTCGATGATCTCCTGAGCGATCGCGGCCGCGCTGGCCGCATCGCGCAATTCCAGCAGGGCCACGAATTCGTCGCCGCCGAGCCGCCCGACCGTATCGGCGGCGCGCGTGCGTTCGCGGATCCCTGCCGCGACCGCCACCAGGACGGCGTCGCCGCCCGCGTGACCGCACGTGTCGTTGACGTGCTTGAAGCCGTCGAGGTCGATCAAGAGCAGCGCGTGATCGGTCGCCGCACGCCGGCCGCGGCTGCGCAGGCGTCGCAAGCAATCCGTCAAGACGTTGACGAAGGAGCGCCGATTGTGCACGCCGGTGAGCGGATCGCGCTCCGCGAGTTGGCGCAGGCGAACCTCGCGCTCGTGCCATTCCGTCACGTCGCTGACGAGGAGCAGGATCGCGGCGTCGGAGAGGCCCTGGCGCATCGCGACGGCGGTGATCTCGCACCACAGGGGAGGCCCGGAGCCGCGGACGAGCTGCGTTTCGCGGCGCACCGAGGTCGTGCGGCCGTTCATGAGCCCCACGAAGGCATCGCGCAGCGCGGCATGATCTTCCGGGGGGACGAGCGAGAAGATCGAGTGCGCATCGATTCCGGCCAGCCCGAGGAATGCCATGTTGCCGCGCAGGATGTCGCCGCGCACGTCGACGCTGCAGATCGCGACCGGGCTCTCCTCGAGGATGCGGTGCGACGCGTCGAGCGCGTCGATGATCTCGCGATAGCGTTCGTTCTCGCGTTCGGCGGCGCATTGCGCGGTGATGTCGGTGAGCGTGAACGTCGTCTCGATCACGTCGTGCCCGTCATCCGGTTCAGCATGAGCGTCAATGGCAATCCAGGCAGTAGCCCGACCGCCGGCCAGAATGCAGACGACCGTGCGACCGGTTCCGGCGGCTCGATCGAGCGCCGCCTGCAGCCCGTCGCCCGCATTCGGGAACGGCGCGTCGTCCTCGGCGAGCAGGCGCCAGCCGGCGCCCCGCTGCTCCTCGCCGACCAACTGCGCGACGGTGAGGTGCAGCATCTGCAGCGTGGCGGAATTCCAATCCAGGATCGCGCCGCTCGCGTCCCGCACGATGACTCCCGCTCCGAGTGCGTCGAGAACGCGTCTCGCCCGACCCGGATCGGCACGCGCGACGCGCGCTCCTTGAATCATAGGCGTCATTCTTACCACGAAAGCACTGCACCCAGGGCTGCGAGGCGCAAAAGGAATCTGCGTCACGTCGTTTTTCAAGACGGCATATGCAAGCGCCGCCTTCCTAACTGCGGACGGTAAAGCCGTCGCGACGGACGCGCGGCGGCGGATCCATCACGGTGAAGGTGATCGTGTCCGCGTGCGTGCCGTCGGTTGCTCTGAGGGTCCAGCGACCGCGTCGTAACGCGAACGTCCAGCGCGCGTCGCGCCCCGCGATGCGTGCGCCGTTGAGCGCCCAGTCGAGACGCCGTGCGCCGCGAGCCATCACGGCGATGCGCGCGCCGGGCGCGGCTTCGAACACGTCGCCGTCGTGCGGTGCGACGATGCGCACGCCCTCACCGAGCGCGGCGGGCTGTGCCGCGAGCCAGGCGTCGTAGCGCCGGTCGAGCGGCCGTGGCGCACGGTTCCAGGCGACGAGGTCGCCCGCGTCGAGCCACTCGCTCACGACCGACGTGCAATCCCCCCTCGGACGCACGCCGCTGGTCGCGCACATCGGCCGCCGCACGTAGCCGCGCGGCGGTGCAAACCCGCGCGGCGCCGCGCGTTCGGCCAGGTGCCGGATGATGTGGTTCCAGAGCGGCGCCGCACCGGTTACGCCGCTCACCCGGCGCATCGGTGCGCCGTCGAAATTGCCGACCCACGTCGCGACGGTATAGTCGGCGGTGAATCCGGCGGTCCACGTGTCGCGAAAGTCCGACGACGTGCCGGTCTTCACCGCGCTGGCAAACGGCGTCTTCAGCAGCGATGCGACGCCGAAGGCGCGGGCTCTCGCGTGAGAATCGGCCAGCATGTCGGTCACCAGCGACCACTCGGCCCGGCTTCCGACCGACTCGGCGGAGCGCGCCGCCGGTACGTCCGCAACGGCGTGGACGCGCACCGGGACGCCGCCTCGTGCGATGACCGCGTACGCTCTCGCGAGTTCTTCCAGCGTCACCTCGCCGTCGCCGAGTGCGAGTCCGAGCCCGTAGTGATCGGCGTCCCGCTGCAGATGCTCGAAACCGAGCGCGCGCAGCCGCTCTAGAAACGAGGACACGCCGACCTCGCTCAACACGCGCACGGCCGGCACGTTCAAGGAGTCGGCGAGCGCGATGCGCGCGCGCACCGGGCCCGCGAAGCGATCGCTGTAGTCGTTCGGCGCGTACGCGTGCATCCCGGGGATCGCGTACGTCGCCGGAACGTCGGCGAGGATCGTCGTCGGGCGAATCGTGCGCCGTTCGAACGCCAGCTCGTAGAGAAACGGTTTGAGCGTCGAGCCGGGCTGGCGCAGCGCGACGACTCCGTCGTTCTTCCCGGCGCCCGCGCGCGCGAAGTAGTCGGCCGATCCCGCATACGCGAGGATCGACCCGTCGCGATTGTCGATCACGATCGCCGCGCCGTCACGCACGCCGCGGTCGCTCAGCGCGCCGACGACGTGCGCGGTCTCGTTTTCCACGAAGAGCTGCAGATCGCGGTCGATCGTGGTGCGCAGGCGCGCGGCGTCGGGCGGCGCGCTGCCGGCGAGCCGGAAGAGCAGGTGCGGGGCCGCGACGATCCCTTCGCTGCGGGGGACGACCCGCACGTGCTCGAGCGCCGCCTGCGCGGCTTCGGCGGCGCTTGCCGTCCCCGCGGTGACCATCCGCGCGAGGACCGCGCGACGGCGGCTCTCGAGCGCCGCGGGATGCTCGTAGGGGTCGAGTTCGACCGGGTCGTTGGGCAGCGCGGCGAGCATCGCCGCCTGGGCGAGGTCAAGATCCGCCGCAGGTACTCCGAGGTAGCTGCGTGCGGCCGCTTCGACCCCGACGAGATCGCCGCCCATCGGTATGCGGTTCACGTACGCCTCGAGAATCTGCGTCTTCGACATCCCGGCTTCGATGCGGCGCGCGAGCACGATCGCCGCGAGCTTTCCGAGCGGATCGCGCCGCAGCCCGAAGCGCAGCCGCGCCAGCTGCATCGTGATCGTGGACGCGCCGGTGACGACGTGACGCGTCGTCACGATCTGCCGGATCGCGCGCCCGAGCGCGAAACCGTCCACGCCGTCGTGGTGCGCGAAGCGCGCGTCTTCGACCGCGAGGATCGCTTGCGTGAAGCGCGGCGAGACGCGATCGAGCGGTACCCGTACGGCATGCTCCGTATCGCGGGCGAGGACGGTCCCGAGCGGCAGGCCGGCGCGGTCCTCGAACGCCAGCGCGTTCGCCCCGCCGCCGAACGCCGGCGGACCGATCGGCGCGCACAGCGCCGCCAACGCCAGCGTGGCGGCGGTCGCGAACGTCCACGCGACTCTCGACAGGGGGCACCTCCGTTCGCACGAACGTCGTCGCGGCGTGTTCATGCGTCGAGCGCTCGTTTTCGCCGCAACGCTCATCGCGCTCTTCGCGACGGGCTGCGTTTCTCGTGCTCCCCAACCGCAGCCGTTGGCGACCGTCGCGCCGCTCCCCGCGCCGTCGCCGCCGCCGCTCGTCGCCTCGCTCTCGCCGCTCGGGGAGACCGACTCGCTGGCCCAAGTCCGCATCCGGTTCAGCGAGGATCTGATCCCGCTCGAGCGGCTGGAATCACCGGACGAAGCGGCGATCTTGAGCCATTTCTCGCTCCAGCCGGCATTGCCGGGCCGGTTCCGGTTCTTGACGCCGCGCATGATCGGCTTCGAAGCGGATCGGGCCTGGCCCGGCGCGACGCGCGTGCGCGTGCAGATCGCCAAAGGGGTCCGCGGCGTCCAAGGGCGCGCGCTGGACGAGGACGTCGCGTGGACGTTCCAAACCGGCGGCATCGTGCTCGACAGCCTCCCGGCCGACAGCGAGAATCCGAGCGCGCTGTCGCCCTTGATTCACTTCACGTCGAACCTCGCGCTCGACCGCGCCTCGCTCGAAACGCACGCCTTCGCGCGCCCGGGCGGCGATACGAGCGGCGCGGTGCGGCTCGTCGTGCCGCCCGATACCGTCAAGCCGAGCGCGTCGCCGCGCGCGACGCCCACGGCGGCTCCCGACGAGGCGTTCGACCCGACGGACCGCTCGTGGCACTACGTGCTCGTCCCCGCGGCACCGCTCGCCAAAGGGACGCACTACGACATCGTTTTCGATCCCGGGATTCTGCCGCGCGACGGAAACCTCGCGAGCACGAAGACGTTCGTCGGACACCTCAAGACGTTCGAGGCGCTGCGCTTCCAGCAGGTGCGCTGGTCGACGCCGGGTCGCTTCACCGAGGGCGACACCCAGCTCATGTTCACCACGCCGATCGACGCCAAGTCGCTCGGCGCACTGCGCCTGACGCCGGCGCCGCCGCAAGGGTCGACGCCGTTCGCCGCATTCGACGCCGGCGTCGCGATCAACAGTGCCCTGCTCTCGCCGAACACCGACTACGCCGTCGACGCCGGCGCAGATCTGCGCGACACGTTCGGCCAAACGCTGGGCGCCGCGCAGCACGTCACGTTCCGCACCGGCGACCTGCTCGCCGACGTCTGGGCCCCGAGCGGTCCGAGCCTGTTCCCGGCGACGAAGGACGTGCGCCTCAACGTCGTCGCGGTCAACGCGCCGCCCGACGTCGCCGCGATCTTCGCGCGGCTCAAACCGGACGACGTCGTGCTGCATCCCGATCCGTCCGGCACGCCGGACCGCGGCGACGTGCTTCCCGCGCCGGCAGATTGGCCGCGCTTCGATGCGAGCGGTCCGCGCAACGTCGAACGCACGATCGAAGTGCCGCTGCGCGCGAAGCTCGGCTCGCCGGCGGGCGTGCTGGCCTACGGGGTCAGCGCCAATCGCGGCACCGACCGGAACTTCGTCGCGGCGGGCGTCGTGCAGCTCACCGACCTCGGCGTGTTCGCGCAGTTTTTCCCCGACGGCGGCCTGGTGCGGGTCCATCGCATCGCCGACGGAACGCCGGCGGCCGGTGCGCGCGTCGACGTCTACCCCTCGCAAGCGGACAGCAAAACGAAGTCGACGCCGGTCGCCTGCGCGAGCGCGACGACCGACTCCGGCGGCACCGCGCGCTTCGGGAGCGCATCGTTCGCGTCGTGCGCCGCGCGCGACGCGGGCGAGAACGAAGCGCCGTCGTTCGTCACGATCGTGCGCCGCGGCGCGGACTGGACGTACGTGCGCAGCGATTCGTACAGCGGCGCGTACTCCGGCGACTTCTGGAACGGCTGGTCTTCGGCAACGCCGATCGCGCGCGGCACGATCTTCTCCGATCGTCAACTCTACCAGCCCGGCGAAGCGGCGCAGATGACCGCCGTCGGCTGGTTCCTCGTCGACGGCGCGCTGCGGCGCGGGCAGTCGCCGTCGTACGCGCTCGGGCTCGACCTTCCCGACGGATCGAAACGGGATCTCGGGCGGCGGTCGCTCGACGCGTTCGGCATGACGTCGTTTGCGGTGCCGCTGCCGAAGAACGCGCCGCTCGGCTGGTACACGATTCACGCGCAAGCCGGCAACGGTGAGAAGCTGACCGGCGAGTTCCGCGTCGCGGAGTTCAAACCCCCGAACTTCAAAGTCGATCTGAGCCTCGACCGCGACGTCGCGCAGCGCGGCGGCACGGTCGCCGGTGCGGCGACGAACGCCTATCTCTTCGGCGCGCCGCTCACCGGCGCATCGACCGCGTTCACGGTGACCCGGCG
>JAQBPL010000273.1 GCA_028287545.1 Vulcanimicrobiota bacterium
GGTACGATGACCGGCACGGGGCCGTCGGCAAACGGCGTGCGCGTTCTGCACAGCAGCAGGGCGAACCGCGTCCCCGCCAATCCGGCGGCGGCGAAGCCCAGCGCGGCGAGCATCGCAAGAGCGATCATGGATTGAGAAACCTCGCGACGACCGGGGTGAAGATCATGATGTAGAGCGACGGCAGCATGAGCAGCGCCATCGGAAAGATCATTTTGATCGGAATTTGCGCGGCGCGTTCCTCGGCCAGCATCCAACGCTGATTGCGCGTGTCGAGCGCGAGTTCGTGGAGGACGGTCGCGAGGTTCGCGCCGAGGCGCTCGGCCTGGACGATGCTGGTGACCATCGTGCGCGTTTGCGGCTCGTCGACGCGCGCCGCCAGACCTTGCAGCGCGTCGCTGCGCGGGCGTCCGAGCCGGATCTCGGCGAGGGCCGACGCGAGCTCGTCGTGCAGCGGCCCGGTGACGGATTCGGCGGCATGGACCAGCGCGCCGTTGAGCGCAAGGCCGGCGCGCACCGTCGCCGCGAGGATGTCGAGGAAATCGGGGAGATCGCGCGCGATGCGCGCGCGCCGCGCTTTGATCGCGCGGTCGAGCGCGATCTTGGGCGCGCGCCATCCGACTGCCGCGACCAGCACCCCCAAGATCAGCGCTACCACCTTGTTCGGAAGCAGGAACCACAGGAGGACGGCCAACGAGCCGCCGCCGAGCAGGCCCGCTGCGCCGCGCAGGATGAGCGATCCGGTCGCCACCTGGTACCAGCCGGCGGCGTTCAATCGATCGCGCAGCCGCGAGCGGGTCTCGGCTTTGATGATGGACTCGATCCGTTCGACGCGCGTACTCGTCGAGCGTTCCGTCACCCGCGCGAGCCGAGCGATGCGCGCGGCGAGCGGATTGCGCGTGGGCATGAGCGAGATCCCGAAACAGAAGGCGGATGCGGCGGCGCACGCGGCCACGATCTCCGCCGGCGTTGCGTTCATGCGTCTACCCTCGTGAGCCGAAGCAGGACGAAGACGGCGAGCCCGTCGAGCACCAGCGCCAGCACGAGGCCGCCCCGCCCGAACGCGGTTCCCAGGGAAATCGCCCGGTACATGGGCTGCGTCGTGAGCACGAAGGCGCCGATCGCGAGCGGGAGCATCCCGAGCAGCCACGCCGTGGCGCGGCCTTGCGACGTGATCGCAGCGACCTTGCGCAGAAAGCGGCGGCGGTCCCGAATCGTATCCGCGAGTCCGTCGAGGACGCCGGCCAGGTCGCTCCCGGTTTGCGCTTGGACGCGCACGAGCCGCGCGAAGACCTGCGTCTCTTGGAGCGTCATCCGGGTCGAGAGCCCGTCGAGCGCGTCGACGAGGCTCAAGCCGAGATTGGTCGCGCCGACGACCCGGGTGAGCTCGCGGCGCGCGGGATCGGAGCTCTGGTCGGCGACGTGGATCAGCGCTTGACGCAGCCCGAGGCCGACGCGAACGGCCCCCGCGAACATGCGCAGCACGTTCTCGAATTGATCGCCGAACTTGCGCACGGTCCGCGCGACACGCATGCTCAGATACGCCTTGGTCGCGCCTAGCGAGAAGCCGCAAACAATGACGAGCTGGAGCGCGCCGCCGACGACGCCGGGTCTGGTGAAGGCGATCAGGATCGCCCACGCGGCGACGGCAAACGCGAGGACGACCGAGCCGAGCGTTTCGGGACGCATCGTGATCCCGGAGACGTCGAGTTCGCGACTGAACCGGCCTCCGACCAGCGCTAGGTTGCGGGACAGCGGCTGCCAGGCGGCGACGAAGATCAGCGCGACCGAAACGATCCCGCCGAGCACGATGCCCAGCGGAATCAGCGAATTGCCCATATTGCCTCCGCGGCGCGCGGCGCGCCCAGCGACGCGGCGTCGAAATCGATCCCCATCTCGCTGAAGCGCTGCAGGCATGCCGGCTGAACGCCGGTGGTCTCGAACGCGCCGATCACCACGCCCTTCGTGTCGACGCCGCGCTGCCGGAAGGCGGCCAGCTCCTGCATCGTCACGACGTCGCCCTCCATGCCGATGACTTCGGACAGACTCGTCACGCGCCGCGTGCCGTCGCGCAGCCGGGCCACCTGAACGATGACGTCGACCGCGCTCGAAAACTGTTCGCGGATCGCCCGCACCGGAAGATCGAACCCGGACATGAGCACCATCGTCTCGACGCGCGCGATGGCATCGCGAGCGGAATTCGCATGCACCGTCGTCAGGGAGCCGTCGTGGCCGGTGTTCATCGCCTGCAGCATGTCGAGCGCTTCGGAGCCGCGGCACTCACCGATGATTACCCGGTCAGGCCGCATGCGCAGCGCGTTGCGGACCAGCTCGCGGATCGGAACGGCGCCGGTTCCTTCGATATTCGCGGGGCGGGATTCGAGCCGGACGACATGCGGCTGGTCGAGCAGGAGCTCCGCAGCGTCCTCGATCGTGACGATCCGTTCGGTGCGCGGGATGAAGCTCGAGACGGCATTGAGGAGGGTGGTCTTGCCGGAGCCGGTGCCTCCGCTCACGACGACGTTGAGCCGCGCTTCGACGGCTGCGCGCAGAAATTGCGCACAGGGCTCGTTGAGCGAACCGAGCGCGACGAGATCGGGCATCTGCAGCCGGTGCGTACCGAAGCGCCGAATGGTGAGCATCGGACCGTCGACGGCGAGCGGCTCGATGATCGCGTTGACGCGGGAACCGTCCGGCAGGCGCGCGTCGACCATCGGGCTGGCCTCGTCGATGCGTCGCCCGAGCGGCGCGATGATGCGTTCGATGACGAGCCGTACCTGACGGTCGTTCGCGAAGCGCTTCGCGGTCCGTTCGATGCGGCCGCGCCGCTCGATGTAGACGTTCTGGTAGCCGTTCACCATGATTTCGGTGATGTCGGGATCCTGGAGCAGGCACTCGAGCGGGCCCAGGCCGACGGCCTCGTCGACGATCTCGCGACGGATCCGAGCCGCTTCCTCGGCGCTCGAGATCCCGCTCCGTTCGGCGATCAGCGTTCCGGCGATCGCCTCGACTTGCTCGCGCAAGTCGGCGAGTTTCTGCGTGTCGCTGTGGGCTCGCGCCGCGACGTTGAAATCGATGCGCGACATGATCGTCTCGTGCAGCTCGGCTTTGAGGCGCTCGAGTTCCGGCGAGCTCTCCGCGAGCGTCCTCGTCGCGGGGAGTGCCGTGAGGGAGTGTGTCGCCGAAGCGGAGCGCGGCGCGGAGCGGCGGTCGCCGACGGGCACGCTCGCCGACGGCTTGAGCGGCGCGATCTCCTCCGCCGAGCCGGTCGGGAGCGCGCGCACGAGCGCGTCCAACGCGCGATTCCAGTTGCGATCGTGCCGTGACGGCAGCTCGGCGGCGACGCGATGGTCGAGCGCGTCCTCGATTTCCGCCCGCTTGAGGTCGTGCTCTGCGCGTGCGTGGTTGAGGACGACGAGGATGCGGTCGGGCGAAAGTCCGAAACGGCGAAGGGCCAACAAGAGCGATCGCGCTGCGGCAACCCCGAACAGCGTCGGCTCGGTGACGACCATGATGCGGATGGCCCGTTCGATAAACGGACGAACCACCGCCGCGAACGGCTGAGGAGCGTCGACGACGACCATCGAGTCGAGCGGAAGAAGTGCTCGCTCACCCTCGACCGCGGCCGGATCGACCGCGAAGCCGTCTTCATAGGAGCGGGTCAGTTCGATGAGCTTTTTGCCGTGCGCGTTCGCCGTCGCCGGTGCTGCGGCCGCGCGCTGATCGTCCAGCGCCTTCGCGACGTCGAACCAGACGGCATGCGAACGGCGACCCGTGAGGTCTGCGTCGACGAGGACACGGGCGCCAGTCGCCGGGATTCGGTCGGCCAGCTCGAGGGCCAGCGTCGTGGCACCGACGCCGCCTTTGGCGCCGACGACGACGTACGTGCGCTGCGCGGTCATTGGCTTCCGCCCGGGGCGCCGACTTGATCGCCATAGATAACCGGGACCGACGCCGCTGCTCGATGCGGCGCGGCGACCTGTGGTTTCGGGGCTTGCGCAACCTGCGCGACCGCCGGAGCCCGTGCCGGAGCTGGCGCGGGGGCGGCTGCGGGCGGTTGCGGGTTGACCCCGAGCTGAAGCGGTTCAGCCGGGAAGGCGCGTATCGGCTCTTGCGGCGCGCGCAACGCCAGGCGCAGCGTCGTATTGACGTCGGCAAGCGCGAGCAGATCGGCCTGTTTCGGCAACACGGCGAGCGTGACGGTGGTCAGGTTCTGATTTTCCGGCGATGGTGTCGCTCGTGCGGTCTCCGTTTCTCCGCCCATCGCCAGGACGAGAACGCCGCGCAAGATCGTCGTCGCGCGCGGCGTTTCGTTGCCGACCCGCGGCGGAACGGCGATGATGTCCACCCGGTCGCCGGGCTGAATGAGGCCGGAGACACCTTTGACGCGGTCGATCGAGATGCTCACGGCGCGCAGTCCGGCGCTGAGCCGGCGCGGGAGCGCCAGCGCGTTGACGAGGCCGATCTTCGAGTCCGTCAGGACGCTGCCGCTCGGAATCGTGATGAGCGAGATCGATCCGACGGCCTTGGAACGATCGTTCAGCGCGTCCGGATCGACCTGATTGCTCGGCCGTTGCGCCGTCGCGAGCATCGCGACGGTGATCGGAACGCGAGCCGGGATGTCGCGTGCCGCTACGACGACCGTTCGCGTCGCGACGTCGGCCGTTTGCCGGCGGACCGAAGTCAGATAGTTCAGCATCAGCAAACCCGTTCCGAGCGCGAGGATGATACCGACGATCAAGGGGATACGGCGCGCGTTCATGACGACCTCAGTGTGCGGAAGCGACGAAGGGTAAAAGGGTGTAGACGAGGGACCCTGCGGCGATGGCAACGCCGTAAGGGACACTGGTTTGTGTGGTCGGCGCCAGACCCGTGGCGACGCCGGCCGTGCTCGAGAGGAAACTGCGGAACTTGCGCCGGCGCACTGCGTCGATGAGAACCAGGACGCCGCCTGCGATGAAGACGTCGAGGGCCAGCGGCGCGATGCCGTGGGACCCGACGATCGCCGCGCAGCCGGCGAAGAGTTTGACGTCGCCGCCGCCGAACCAGCGCAGACGGAAGGCGACGGTGCCGACGAGGAACACGGCGATCATGGTGATCGCAGCGTCACCGAGTTCGTGCAGCCCTCCGAATGCGTGTACGGCGAGTGCCGTGACGGCGAGCGTGCCGGTGAGGGCGTTGGGGATGCGGTTGCTGCGCAAGTCCATGATCGCCGCGACACCAGCCGCGGCGACCATGACGAGCAGGGCGACGGGACCATCGGTCATGTGAGGATGGGCCCCTCGCCCCTGTTGAGGAACAAGATCAGAGATCCTGGGCCACGTTGTTCAGCACGGTGCTGATGTTCGTGCCGAGCAACGCAACGGCGGCGTAGCAGATGACGGCGATGAGCCCCAGGAGCATGCCGTACTCCGCTAACCCCTGGCCGCTGTCGTCCCGGAGGACGGACCGGACTGCGGGAACCACAGCGATCTCCTAGATGTCCGTCGCGACGTTGTGCAGCACGGTACTGATGTTCGTACCGAGCAGCGCGACGGCGGCGTAGCAAATGACGGCGATGAGCCCGAGGATCATGCCGTATTCGGCGAGGCCTTGGCCCCCGTCGTCGGCGATCAGAGCGCGAAAATCGTTGGTCATGGTCGGATCTCCTAGTATTGGATCGAGTGAGGAAGATTGTCCGGAGGGACCGTGACGTTGGGTGCGCCGACCATATAGCGGGCGCTGGTCAAAGGTCCCGACGGCGGTGTCGACGCGACGACGGTGATGATCGAGCCGCGAAAGAATCCGGGCGCGATCGGCACGATCGCCGCGAAGTTTCCGCGACCGTCCGGGAGGACGGTTTGGCGGCTGAGCACGACGTCCGGGAGGTCGCGCGAGAAGGTCGACTGCAGCAAGATCTGCACGACGCGTCCCGGCGGTGCGGTGCCGGAGATCGCGAGAGCCTCCGCACCGACGACGGGATTGACGAAGAGCGTGATCGCACCGCCGGGACCTTTTGTGGCGTCCGGCGCCTGTGCGAGCGGCCCGGAGACCGCTTCGACCGGCGCACGAGCGAGGATGCCGAGACGTTCCGCGGTCGCATCGGTGACGAACATCTGACCGCGCCGAACGTACGGTGCGGCAGCGAGCGTCAGGAGCTTCCCGTTGATCTCGACGATCTGATCGCCTGGACGGAGCACGATGCGCACGCCGGGACCGGATAACCCTACCGCGACCTGCGGATCGAGCCACGCGAGCCGGAGCCCGTGTGATTCGGCGATTCGCGACACGGGGACGTCGGCACGCGAGACGTGCGGCGCCAGCGTGAGTGCGATCGCGGCGGTGAGTCCGAAGAGCGGGACGAGATGTTGGTTTCGCATCGTGGCGGCATCGTAGCATCGATTTTCCGGCGCGCTAGTGCGGGTGAAGAAGTTTGACAGTACGACAACCGCGCGACAACGCCGCGACAACGATTCACGATGCATAATCGCGGCAGGAGTCGGTCCCCGCCGGGAGCGGCTCATCCAGGAAGAGGAATGGTCTTGAAGCTTCATCGGATTGCCGCGACCCTCGTCGCGATCGCTCTCCTCCCCGTCCCCATCGCGGGTGCCGCCGATGAGATGCAGACGCTCACGCTGCGTTCGGGGCACTCCGTCGTGCTGCAGACGCCCGGACTTTCGCGCGTCGCGGTCGGAGACGGCCGCATCGCCGGCGTCATCCCGATCGCCAACGCGGAAGTCATCGTCAACGGCAAGACCGCCGGCCGGACTACGATGTTCATTTGGCGCGGTGCGCGCCGCACGACGTACGAAGTCAGCGTCAGCGAGCAACCCCTCGATGACATCGCGTCGATGCTGCGTTCGTCCATCACGAACCCCGGCGTCCAAGTCGCCTCGTTCGATCGGTCCGTCGTTGTGAGCGGTGCCGTCCAAACCCCCGAAGAATTCGGCCGCGTCAGCGACGTCGTCTCGCGCTTCGACGCCTCGACGAAGGGCGGCAAGTACAACCTCGTCAACGCGGTGACGGTCAGCCGGCCGATGGGGACGCTCCAACGCGACATCTCCGCGGCGGCCGGCGGGTCCGACGTCAAAGTCGACCGCGACGCGAAAGGGAATATCGTCGTCAGCGGCCGCGTGCTCGACCGGATGACGGCCGAGCGTTTCCTCGATCGCGTGAGGACGAGCGGCGGCGGATATCTCGGTGCCGACGCAAAGGTGATCGACCGGCTCGGCGTCGAGCTGACGAGTCAGATCGACGTGAAGGTCTACATCCTCGAAGTCGATCAGACCGCGCTCGACCAGCTCGGCGTCCGGCTGCAGGCGGGCACCCCGATCCAAGGCCAACCGGGCTTTTACACGCTGGGCGATCCGTTGTTTCCGGTGCTTGAGAATCCCAACTCCAACTTCAGCGGGCAACCCAACAGCGGTCCCGCCAATCTCGGGCGCGCGCTGAACATCGGCGCCTTCTCGCGGACCACGATCCTCGCGCCGACGCTCGATCTCGTGATGCGCAACGGCCATGCGCGGCTGTTGTCGTCGCCCGATCTCGTCACGATGCCCGGGCGACAGGCGACGTTTCTCGTCGGCGGCGAGATCCCGATCCCGTACGCTTCCGGTCCGCAGCAGATCGCGATCGTGTACAAGGAGTTCGGCGTCCGGCTCGACGTGACGCCGACGATTCTGGGCAGCGGCGAGATCGAAACGCGCATCGCACCGGAGGTCTCGGACCTCGACTTTGCCGACGCCGTCGCGATCAACGGATTCTTCGTCCCGGCGCTCAAGACGAGCAAACTCTCCACCGACGTCGTGACGCGCCCGGGCGAGTCGATCATCATGGGCGGACTCTTGCGCCGTCAGCAGACGCGCAACATCGACAAGATCCCGCTGCTCGGCGACATTCCGATTCTCGGGAAGCTGTTTCGCTCGACGCGCTATCAGAATCTGGAGACCGACGTCGTGTTCGTGATGACGCCGCAGGTGATCACGCGATGATGTGCGGGGCGGAGATCCTGGCCGTTGTTCGGGCGCTGCTCGTCGACTCCGAGGGCTCGACCCTGGCAGAGTATGCGCTGCTCGCGGCGGGGTTGGGCCTGGCGATGATCGCGGGAACCGCGGCCATTCAGACCAACGCCGCCGCGTTCCTCAACGCGAACGACGCGGGGTGGCAAGCGACGGCGGTCGCAGTGCCATGACGTCGGGCGAACGTGGCACGGCGCTCGCCGAGACTGCGCTCATGGTGGGCTTCGCGATAATGATCGTCTTCAACGCGCTGCAGCTCGCGGTCATGGGGATCATGCAGCTGCACACGGACGCGGTCGCGTTCAGCGCCGCGCGCTACGTCGCCGAGGGCGGTACGCAGGCGAACTATCCCGCGGCGAACTTTCCGCCGGCGGTCACATTGAGCGTGGCGGCGCCGGCGGGACAAATCGTGACGGCGACGGCGACGGCGTCGGTTCCGGGCTTGATCATGGTCGGTGCGCCGTCGTCGGTGACCTTGCAGGGACAGCACCAGGAAGCCCCGTGGGGAGGCACCGTCAATGCGATCCCCGCCTTCTCCATCTCGGAGAAGAACACGCAGCTCGTCAACGCGTACAGCGGCGTGCAGCTCACGGGTACGCCCTCGACGCGCCCGATCTGTCTCGCGCACTCGATCAACGCGACCGGAAACGGCAACGGCAACAACGCGGTGTTCGCCACGTTCCAAGCTCACTCCAGCACGTTTTCGAAGGTCAATTTCCCCAGCTCTTGGTCGGCGACGCTCGACCCGCAGTGGGACATTACGAACAAGAAGGCGTTCAACACCGACGAAGCGACGATCTACGGCTGGGACAAGACCGCGACGAACCCTCCCGCCTCCTACTGTTCTGCGAGCGACGTATGAGAGAACGCGGACAGACGATCCCGTTCTGGACGTTCGCCGCGATCGCGATGCTCGCGATGATGCTGACGGTCTGGAACTACGGAGCTCAGGTCTACTGGAACATCCGCGCCCAGACGGCGGCGGATTCCGCCGCAGCCTCGGGCTTATCCGTCCAGGCGAACATCTGGAACGAAGAATCGACGATTCTTTATGCAGCCGCGGTCGACGAATACCGTCTGCGCGCGCTCAATCAGGGGATTCTCAACACGCTCAATCAGAACGGTGGCTGCAATGCCACCGACAGTTCCAATCCGCTCTACTGCGGTACCATCTACACCATCCTCCTGAACGCCTACAACCAGGCAGCCAAAAATTACGGCGCGGACGTTCAGCTGCTCGCCCAGGCGAACCAGTTTACCCAAGGTGGCCAGGGCAAGCACAAAGCTGACGCCCAGACGCTGCTGGGAACCTGCACCAACGGCGCGAGCAGCGGCCCGAAGACCAACGCGGTCGACGCGGCGTTCTGCTACACGGTCGTCGGGGGCACGGGGGGGAACGGCCAGCAAGATCCGCTGGTGCCGCACACGATCGCGGTGACGGCATGCCGGCAAGTGCCGTATTTCGGATCGCTGCTCGCCGGCGTGGCGGGCGGCTCGTTCAAGGCTGTCGCCAGCTCGGGGTCGGCGTTGGCAACCGGAAACGCGCAAAGCGCGACCGTCGGCAACTATCAAGGACCAGTGGAGAAAACATGGTACGGACAGACACCGGTGCTGGTTGGCACGAACGCGCAGCTCCAGATGTACGACGTCGACTTTTCGAACCTGACCGTGAACGTGAACTGGTACACGGCGACGCCCCTCAAAACGAAGCTCGTCACCGGCTTCCCGCCGTCCCCGTATCAGTGCTTGACGCCATGAGACACGCGGAGCGCGGTCAAACGATCCCCGAGTCGGTGTTCTTTTTGCCGATCGTCCTGCTCGCGCTGTTCGGAATCATCTACGTGAGCCAATTCTGGGTGGTTGCGGAGCGGACGCAGCTCGCAGTTCGTTACGGAAGTCCGGCGACGAATCCGGGGACCCTCTACAACGTGGCGAACATCTATGCCGCGGCGACCAACCCGACTGGTGCCAATTGCACCCTCCCGCCGGTCGCCGTGCTGTGGGACGGCGCTCCGTTGCCCGGGCCCACGAGCGCGCCATACTGGCTGCCGGCGACGTCGACCCCGGGCTGCCTGCCTGCGTTCTCGAAGAATCAGGGCGCGCAATTTCTCGCGCTCTACGTGGCGTCCAGTCAAATATCGGTGACGACGACGGTCAACATTGATCCGTTTTTGCAGAGTTTTGCGGGGCTCGCCGCTTTTGTGCCGACGTCGGCGAGCGCGACCTTCGCGCGCCCCGCCGATCCGGCGTCGATCATGTGCCACAGCAAGGAAGTCAATACTCGCGTGAACGCCGCGCTGAATGCGCCCTCACCTGACCCGACAGCGTCGCCAGTCGTCAGCCCGAGCCCGTTGCCGTTCGGAAACTTCTGCTGAGCGGGCGCGCTGATGCTCCATGATCGGCGTGCTCGAGCACTCGCGTGGCTGATCGGCGCGCTGCTGTGCGCTGCGTATCTCGGCGTGCGCGCCGCCGAACCGAGCGGCGTCTTCATGTTCGATTTTCGGCCCTACCATTGTGCCGGCGCGATCGTCGCGCGGGGCGGCGACCCGTATCGCGAAGAACCGTTGCGCTCGTGCGAGGTCGCGACCACCGTCGGTCGCGCCGTCGCTGCGCCCTTGCCCGGCGGAGCCGTTCCGGCGCCGCTCCCGCCCTACGCGCTGGCCGCATTTTCCCCGCTCGGCCGGCTTGGGTTCGGCGCGGCGGCACTGGTGTGGGCGTCGCTGCTCGCGGCGTCGGCGCTCGCGACGGTCGCGGCCGTCGCGCGGCTGGCGCGGCTCTCACCGTGGACGGTTGCGGCTGCGTTCGCACCGATCGGCTTCCTGTTTGCGCTGCCGCTGGGGCAGCCTGCGCTGCCTGCGCTCGCCGCGCTGGTCGCCGCCGCGGCGGCGCTGCGCGCATGCAAACCGGTGCTCGCGTCGGCCGCGCTGTGCGCGGCGTTGGTCGAACCGCACGTCGCCATCGTGTCCGCCCTGACCGTTGCGATTGGCTTCCGGCAGACGCGGCTGCCGCTTGCCGCCGGCATGGCGCTCTGCGCCGGACTTTCGATCGCGGCGGTCGGGGTGCCGACGGCCCTCGAGTACGTGCGCGCCGTGCTGCCGGCGCATGCGCTTGCCGGAACGTTCGACGGGATGAACCTCGGTGCGACCGCGATCGCGGCGTTCGCCGGCGTCGCTCCGCCGGTTGCGGTTGCGATCGGAACGGCCGTCTCGCTGGTTATGCTGGCCCTCGGAGCGATCGTCGGCCTGCGGCTTGCGCGCGCGTTCGACGACCCGGCGCTGCTCGCGCTCGTCCCGGCCGCGTTCGCGGTCGTCGGCGGCGTCCACGTGCACGTCCAGCAGGTCCTCTGGGCCTTTCCCGCGTGGCTGCTCATCGCCGGTCGCGTGCCGCGCGCGCGATTGCCGATCGTGGTCGCGTTCGCCGTCGCGATGGTGCCGTGGTCGCAGCTCGCGCGGCCCGAGACGCTGTGCGTCGCGGTCGTCTGTATCGGAATCCTCGCGCGGACCCTGCTCGCCGGGCGGCGCTGGATCGCGCTAGCGCTGGTCCCGGTCGGCGTGGCTGCGGTCGCCGTCGCCGTGGCTGCGTGGAGCCCGTCCGGCGTGCCGTATCTCGCTCACCCGTATCCGGCCGGTTCGCTTGCCGAGGTCTCGTGGGCCGACTATCTCGCGCAGATCTTCGTTCGTCACGATTGGCTTCGGCTATGGCTGCGCGTGCCGACCTGGACCGGAGTCGCGATCGTCGCGGCGACACTGGTGAGCGTTGCGCTCACCTCTGCGCGGCACGCGGACGAAGGATGGCGCGAGCGCGTCGCGGCCGCCGATGTTCCGAGCCGGACGCCGTTCGTAGCCGAGCACAGCCGCGCATGAACGCGGATGTCGCCCGGCCCCGGACGTTGCGGTTGAGCCGCGGTCGCCTGCGGCTGTATTCGGTGGGCCTGGCGCTCATGGGCGTCGGTCAGATCATCTGGGCCTGGAAGTTCGACTTCTGGGATTGGAAGACGTTCGCGAGCGCCGGTGCGCATGTCGGATCCGCCGAGCTGCTGCATCCGCAGAACGTGAGCATCTCGTTCGTTTACCTGCCCGGCTTCGCGTGGGTGTTCGCGCCGTTCGCGCACACCTCGCATGCCGTCGGCTTCGCGGTCAACGCGATTGCCATGCTGCTCTGCGCCGGCGCCGCAGCGCTGATCGCGTCGCGGGCGTACGGGGTGTCGGTCCCCCTGGCCCTGGCGCTCACGTTCGCCTGGTGTCCGACGATGAACGCGCTGGTCATCGGACAGAATTCGCCGGCCGGGCTCCTGCTCGTCATGCTCTCGCTGCTGGGAGCGCGGCGCAACGCGGCGCTCCTCACCGCCGTGCCGATCGGGCTGCTGCTCTACAAGCCGACGTACGCGCTCCCGCTGATCGGCCTGCTCGTGCTCAGGTCGCGCTGGCGCGAAGTCGGCATCGTCGCGCTGATCGGGGCGGCGTGGTACGCGGCGAGCATCTCCGCGGCCGGCGGCGACGTGACGTGGCCGCGCGCGTGGCTCGCCGTCGTGCACGGCTGGTTCGGCCCCGACTTCGCCCAAAACGGCGGCAAGGCGATCGGGTTGAGCGCCCTGCTGCTGCGCGCCGGCGTGCCGGGCGCCCTGATCCTCGCCGCCGCCGCTGCGATCGTCTGCTCGGCGATCCCCATGCTGCGGCGAGCACCGGTGCGGGAGGCTTATGCCGTAGCCTGCGTGCTCGGAATCGCGTTGAGCCCGCACGCGTGGGGCTATGACGCCGTCCTCGCTCTGCCGCTGATCTTTCTCGCGCTCGACGCGGTCCCGGAACCGCCGCGCACCATCGTGGTCTGCACGGCGTACGCGACCGCACCGCTCATGATCTACGCGGACGCGATCGGGCTCAGCCCGCTCGCGCTGCCCGTCGTCGGCGGCCTCGCTGCGTGGTTCATCGCTCGCGGCCGCTCCATGCGAGCGGCGAGGGCCGCGACGTGAGACGCATGTCGTACATCGACGGACTGCGGGCGATCGCGGTGTTGTGCGTCGTCGCGACGCACGTCGGGCTCTCGGGCCGTCAGGGCGGGAATTGGCTGCTCGATCAGGGCGGACATGGTGTCGAGCTCTTTTTCGTGATTTCGGGCTTTTGCTTGTCGCATCCGTTTCTCGCGCGATTACACGCGTCCGGCAGCGCGGCGTTCGACGTTGCTCGCTTCGCGGCACGGCGCATCGTCCGCATCATCCCGCCCTATTATGCCGCCATCGTGTTGTTCGCCGTGTTCGGCGCGGCTTTGCGGTACGCCGGCGCGCCGCAGCCGTTCTCGATGCCGGAGCAGCCGAGCGCCGGCGTCGATCTTCTCAAACAGGCGCTGTTCCTCGACAAAGGCGTCACCTTCGTGAACGCGTCGTTCTGGACGCTGCCGATCGAATTTCGGTGGTATCTCGCCTTCCCGATCGTCCTCTGGCTCTGGACGCGCTCGCGCCGGGCGTTCTTCTTGGTGGCCGTCACGAGCACGGCCGCGTATCTCACCAACGTCGCGAGTCCGGACTTGTTCGTCCTGCCCGCCTTCATGCTGGGGATCGTCGCAGCCGATGTGCACCTGCGGGGACATCGCTTCTCGCGTTTCGCGTTGCCGCTCTTCCCGATCGTCGCGCTGGCCGCAGCCCTCACCGCGCAGAACCGCCTCAGCGCCACCTGGCAGATCGCGGCGTTCTTGCTCGTCGTCGCCGGAGGCGAAAACGTCCTCTTGAACCGCGTGCTCTCGAACAGATGGCTGGCCGTCGTCGGCGGCGCTTCGTACAGCATCTATCTGGTGCACGAGCCGCTGATCGCCTTCATGATCGCGCACGGCGTCTTCGCACCGCTGGCCGGCATCGCCGGGGTCGGCCTGGGTTTTGCCTTCTGGTCGCTGGCGGAACGGCCGTTCGTGCAACCGGCGCTGCGTGAGCGTTTGACGGCCGAATTCTATCGCTTCCTGCCGCGCTGGTGCCGCATCGCCGGCATCGAGCCCGTGTGGGTTCTCACGCAGCCCACGCCGCCACCGATCGCGCGCCTCGCCGCGACGAAGAGCTCACAATCGATCGGCAGCGACGCTGCCATCACGGTCGAGAGCACCCTCGTATCGCCGTAGCGGTGAAGCCGCTACCGGTTAGGTCGTGGTTGCGACGACGGTGAAACCGCCGCTGGTGTACGTGTCAGGCGGCGTGCCGGTGAGGATCAGGAGCACGTTCATCGAGAAGTTGAGCTGTGCGTTCGCGGCGGGTCCCCAGGTCGCGCACGGGACAAACCCGTTCGCTTGCAGCGGCGTCAGAGCGGCAGCATAGCGGGGCTGCGTCCCGGTATTCCCGCTGCCCGAGCACGTCAGCGCGAAATCGTTGATCGGCACGACGTGGTTGCCATGGCTCGCTCCGGCGATGTCTCCGGGCGCGAGCACGACGATGCTTCCGGCGCCGCCTCCAGGTGACGTGCGGATGCTTCCGGTAATCGTGATCGCCCCGTTGTCCGCCGGAACGTAGGTTTTGTTCCCACTCGGCGCGGCGGTTGTTCCGGCGGACCCGCTCGGGACGTAGGACGTCCCGAACGCGATGCGCACCAGCGTGTTCTTCGCGGTCCACGTCAGCGCGTTCGTGCTCAACGCGATCGTCGCCGCGGGCTTCACGACCGCGGAGACGCTGAATCCTCGCTGCGCAGTTTTCGCCGAAGCGGTCGGATGGTGCGCCGCAAGGACTCCGACGGCGACGGCCGCCGTGCCGGCGAGCGTACGGTGCAACATGCTCTTCGTGTTCACTGGGAACTCCTCTCGGCCCGCAACGTCTCAAAGGTCATCAGAAACGTACGCGCTCAATGGTCTTGCTGGAAGTCAGGATGATCTCGAGCGGCTCGGTTGCGCCCAGAAGGCGCCGTTCGGCGGGTGCCGCGAGCCCGGCCGGCAGGGTGTCCCCGTCGACGACGATCGTTGAGGCCGGATCGAGCGCTTGCGCCGGGAACGCGAAGTTCCCGTCCTGGTCCGTTTGTACGGACACGTTCGCCGGCTGGAGCGTCACGGCGATCCCGGCGAGCGGCGGCTGCGTCCCGAAGAGCGTCGTCGCGCTCGCGATGCGAACCTGGCCGTGGACCTGCGCGACCGGCCAGAGCGGGAAGACGACGGACGCCGGGATGCCGTCGGTAATGCGCTGTTCCGCTGAGGCGAGGCCTCCGCCGGTGGACTGCACGGAGAGGTAATGGGTGCCGGCCGGGACCGCAACTCGCATCGAGCGCGACGTCAGCGCGTTCGCGCGGACGCCGTCGACGAGCAGCACGGCGCCGTCCGGCGCCTCGCCGCCCGTTTCCACCGTGACGAAGCGCTGCGGCAGCCGTGTTCCGACCAGGAGCGTCTGGTTGACCGAGAAGCGGAGCGCGTTCCCGCGTGAGAGCGGATGCAGCTCCACGCCGATCGTAAGCGACGACGTCACCGGCGCGGCATACCCTACGATCGGACCGAAGCGCGCCTCGCGGCCCGAAGCGACGGACTCCAAGCCGAGCGATGCGCTCGGACCTTCGCGGTCAAAGCGATAGGCGACCGACATATCCCGCGCGTTCTGCGAGGCGACGTACGCGCGCGCCTCGACGACGCCGCGGCGGCCGAGCGCGAAGTCGCCGAGCGCGTCGAACGACGCCATCCCCGGGCCGCGCACGTAGCCGAGCGTTCCCTGCGCCGTACCTTCTTTGAAGGCCGCAGTCGACGAGAATTGCTGGCCGTAGCGCGAGAGCGTGAACTGGGCGAGCTTGGTGCGCGCGAAGATCTGCGCGAGCCCGGAACCGCGTTGACCGCGGCCGGCGCCAAAGCCGGTGCGCACGCCGAAGGCGCTCGAGAAATCGTAGCCCACCGTCGCCTGCGTCGGTGCGTCGCCGTCGACGAGCGGCAGCCCGCCGCCGGCCAGGCCGAGCTTCGCTTCGGTGAAGAGACGTCCGGCGCTGCGATAGTGCAACCCCGCGCCGAGACCGTGCTGCCCGACCCAGGCCTCGCGCCCGAAGTACCGTCCCGACGTCTCGTTCCAACTCCGCATGCCGAAGAGCAGTTGGGCCGGCGACGCCGCGCTGCGCGCGAACGCGATCTCGCGCATCGACGTTACGGTACGGCGCCCGACTGCGAGCACACGGCGGCCGTCGACGCCGGTCACGCTCGAGGAGACCACGGTGCCGGTCCCGTTCGCGAACTCGATGCCGTTCGCGCCGCCGCCGCCGAAGATCGAGCCGAAGAGCGGATCGTCGAGGCCGCCCAGCGTGAGATGACGTTCACCCGGTCCGATGCGCGCGGAGCCGCCGATCGACGTCCGGGAGCCCGACGACCCATTCGCGTAGAGACTCGCGCGAACCGTCCGTCCGCCGCCGTCGAAGAGGGCGTTGTACGCATGATTGTCGGCGTTGTTGCTCATGGTGACGTTCGCATGACCGATCACGCGTTTGTCGGCGGGAGGCTGGAAGCGGCTGCGTAGCGCGAGCTGCGGAGCGGGCGCCGGCGAGGGCTTGACGACGGCGACCTCCATGACCGCCACTTGCGTCGCCGGTGAGCCCGAAGCGGTTACGATCACCAACCGCCCGCCCCGAAGCGACGCATCGACGTCGAACAGGCTCGTGATGTCGTCGACGGCGACGAAGAGTTTCCCGGCCGCGCGCAACGGCATCGCCGAGAGGCGCATCGTAGGAACGCCGCCTTCCCGGACCGTCGGATCGTTCGCGGTCACGCTGACCCAGATGCCGTTGACCTGCAGCGTCAGCGCGCCCGCATCGTGCGCGACCGGAATCCCGAGCCGCTGGGCGAGGGGTTCGACGGCGACCATCGTGCCTCGGTCGCCGCGCACGGAGGGAAGCGCGATCGGCGCTTTCCCGTCGATCGACGCCGGAAGCACGCGTACGCCCGGTCCTGCGCCGAGCAGAAGCGAAGCGAGTCCGCCGAGCGCGGCGACCTTACGGAATGCGAACATTGAACGCGCCGTCGAGCATGGTGCTGCCGCCGTAATCGACGATCAGGTGAAAGCGATAGTCGCCGGACGGGAGCGGTTCCAGCGACTCACGCAATCCGCGCTTGTCGCCCGGGAAGATCACGTTCGTCGGGATCGCGACGTCGCGCACGAGCGTCTCTCCGCGCTCGATGACGAGATGGCAGACGGGGCGCACGTACGTCTGGCCGTCGTTGACGAAACGTGCCGAGAGCTGCGGTGCCCGCCCGCCGTCGAGGTGCAGCGAGAGCGCGGTGAGCGCGAGGTGACGTCGCGGCGCACCGACCGTCTCGTACACGAACACGGTCGCGCCGGGGGCCACGGAGGATTCGGCGTCGTGAAGTCCCGTCGCTCGGACGAGAAAGCCGCCCCAGCGCGCGCCGAGCGCCGGCGCCGCACCGGCCGGCACGTGAAGGGTAAGCGCGAGCGCTCGCGTCTCCCCGGGCTGCAGCACGAACGACGCGGGAGAAATGCTCAGATACGGTGTCAGCGAACGGTCGCGTTCCATGCCGACCCGCTCGATCGTGACCGCGCCTTCGAAGGAGGTGTGCCAATCTACGCCCTGCGCGCTGATCCGTTCGGGCTCGCTGCCGGAGTTCGCGACCCAGACCAACGCCTTCTGATCGCCGTCGGAGGGCGACGAAAACTCGACGATCATCGGGTCGACGCGCAGCGAGCGATCTGCAGCAGCGGCCGGGGAGATCGATCCTGCCGCACAAGCCGCGACGAAGACGGAAGCGCGAGAGAGGGCCGCGATCGCGTACGAGAGACGTCGCATGCTACGTCGCCGTGAGGACGACTTGGAAGCCGGGCCCCGTGTAGGTGTCGGCCGGGATGGGACGGTCGTCCAGGAACAGGTTCACGTTCACGTCGAGGTTCGCGAACCCATTGCTCGGGAAGGTGACGCAGCTCGAGGCCTGCGTGCTCGCGATCAGTTGGAGGAAGCCGGTTGCGAAGATTCCGCCTTGATTGGTGCCGCTGCCGTTCGCCGTACAGTTGTACGTCAGATACGCGATCAGGAGGCTGCCTCCGTGCGTTCCGGTGATGTTTCCGGGCGACATGACGGCGAGCTGCGCCGAACCCGTCGCCGTCGTCTGGAGCGATCCGCTGACCTGGATCGGCGTTGCGGCGAGGTGCGCGTTTGTGTTGTTGCTTGCCGTGAACGCCGCAGTCGGCGATCCGGCGATGGCGATCGAACCGCCCGACACGAGGACGCTCACGGACCTGCTGCCGCTGTGGTTGTCGGTCACCGCGATCGACGTCGTGCCGAACCCGGCCGGGCTCACGCTGAAGGAGACGGGTCCGGGACCGCTCCCGGACGCCGGCGTCACGGTCGCAACGGAGGGGTTGGCGCTGACTGCACCGAGGAGGCCCGTGTAGTTCGTCTCCGACGCGGTGAAGGGCTGTGCGGCAGCCCCGGTCCCTGCGAACGAAAGGCTGGTGGTGCTCACGGAGAGCGCGCCCGGAGTGACGGTGACGCTGACCGTTTTCAACGCGCAGGCGGCGGCATCGGTGAACGTGATCGTCGCCGTGGCGGGGACGACGCCCCCTTTGCTGCCGTTGACGGGTGTAACAGCGAACGTCGCGGTGTTCGACGACGTCGTTTGCGAGGGCGTCACGGTGGCGACCGTCGTGTCGCTGGACGAGGCGGTCACCGTGATGCTCGGACCGGGATCGGTCACCGTGATGTTTTGTGCTGCGCTGGTTCCGTTGAAGGAAAGCGTTGCGGGGCTGACCCCGATCGGGCCGTTCACGCGGACTTGCTGGGATCCTGTGTCGGACCCCTTCGAGAGGTTGATGACGGCGGAACCCGGCGCGACGCCGTGTACCGTGAACGTGGATCCGCTCGCCGCTTTGTTCGGCGATATGGTTGCAACACTCGGAGTGTCGCTCGCAGCATCGATCTGACCGCTGTTCGTGTCCGTCGCCGTGAACGTGCCGTCGCGCGTGACGCACAGATTCGGCAGCGGCGCATTCGGTACGACCGTTATCCCTGCCGCGAAAGCACCCCTCGCCGGTACGCAAACACAGAGCAGCGCTAACGCGCACGATTGCCCGACGGCATTCACCCGGCGGAGCAGACCTGGATCCGTTCCCGATCGTCGCATAACCGCTCCTACCGCACGTGTGCTTGTGTGGTGCCGTCGAGAATCGAGTCACCGCCGTAGTCGAACGCGACTTCGATGCGATAATCGCCCGGCGGCAGCTTCCCGAGCGGCTGCGTCATGAGGCGCGTCGAGCCCGGGAAGACGGTGCTGATGGTGACCTTGTCGTCCTTGACGATACGGCCGGCCTGCTCGACCAGAACGTGCGCCGACGAGCGGCAATAGCCCGGCGAGTCGTTGCGCAGCCGCGCGACGAGATCCGAGGTACCGTCCTTGTTCTGGACGACGCGCAGCGACTGCAAGGCGAGGTGGCGTCGCGGCGCGCCGACGTTCTGGTAGACGAAGACGGTGGCCGCGATTCCGACCGCCGAGGGCGGAGCGGTCACGACGGCCGCGCTCACCAGGAAGCCGCCCCAATAGGATGCGGGTGTCCCGGGAAAGGAGCTCGGAACGGCGAGCGAGAGGGCGATCTCGCGGCGTTCACCGGGCTGCAAGACGAACTGATAAGCGGAGAGCGAGAGGTCGCGCGTGATGGAATGCACGCCCTCGGCGCCGGGCCGCTCGAGCGTCGTCGATCCGTCGGCCAGCGTTCGCCAGTCGGTCGGACGAGCGGTGAAACGTTCGGCTTCCGTCCCGTTGTTGGTCACGGTCACGGTGGTGCGTCCGAACGCTCCCGGAGCTGCGTTGAACTCGGCGACGAGCGGCTGCACCGTCATCGAGACGGCGGCCGAAGCCGCCGCCCGAAGACTCGCCGCGCAGACCAGCGCGGCGACGAGGCCGACGCAGGAACGACCTCTGGTGTGCATCGATCAGGTCGCGCTGACGACGACTTGGAAGCCGCTGCCGGTGTAGGTGTCGGCCGCGATGAAGCGGTCATCGAGAAACATCGCGAGCGTGATCGCCGACGATGCCACGGAGGCGCCGGCGCCGAGGGAGGGGACGCAGTTGTTGTTCGACGACGACGAAACGACGGTCGAGGAGACGCTGACGGGGTTGGACGTTTGCGCCCCGTTGACGCCGGTGTTGGTCGTATACGTGCCGCTGCACGTGTAGGTGAAGGCGCTGATCGGGATCGCGTTCGGTGAGGTGCCCGGAACCGTCGCCGGAGCGGTGAAGAAAATCGATCCCGTGCCGCTGTTTGCCGTCGTGCGCAGGTTCGCGTCGATCACGGCGCTATTGTTGTTGCTAGCCGGAACGGCCGGATTCGTGTTGTCGGCGATCGTGCCGAAGGTGTAGTTGGAACCCGTGAGGCCGAACGTCAGCGACGCGATCGTGCTGGCGGTCGCGGAAACGGAAAAGGGGGCGGTATTCGCTGCCGACGCCGCTTGCAGCGACGTCAACGTGAGCGCGAACGCCGCCAACGTGGTGCCGAGTGTCTTGAGCATAGTTTCTCCAAATCACGTTGAGTCCGTGTCCAAGAAAACACGGAGCCGGCGCAGCGAATTGCCGAGCCTGGTTCAACGCTACGAAGAAGCGACGATGCGAACGAGAGCAGTCGGGTACCGTGACTAGGACTCTAGTCCCGAAACCGGCTCAAAGAGCGCGATCTTGACGCAGCGATAACGAAGCGATAACGAAGCGACAACGAAGCGACAACGACGTGAGGTTGCCGCAAGCCACTGGAGAAGAGGCCGGGAGCGTGCGGCGCTCCCGGCCGACGAGTGGTCTAGACTTGTTCGACCCTGCGGATCTCCGGGACGTCCTCGCGCACGACGGCTTCGATTCCGCCTTTGAGCGTGGCGTTCGACGCGGGGCAGCCGCCGCACGCGCCGATCATCTGCACGTACGCGACGTCGGCATCGACCCGGATCAGCCAGACGTCACCGCCGTCGCGGCGGATCATCGGGCGAATGCGATCGAGGGCCGCTTCGATCCGGCTCTCGATCGTCAGCGTCGCGGACATGGTTATTGGCCGAATTCCTTCATGAGCTCGTGCATGCGGCCGGCCATCGAGGTGGCGTCGTCCCATTTGCGCTGCCACATGTTGCGGCCGAAGATCAGCCCGACGCAGCCCGACTCCATCGCGAGCCGCGCCTTGTGCAGCGTGTCGTCGTCACTGAGTTTCGAACCGCCGGAGACGAGCACCAGGGTGCGGCCCGCCGACTTGACGACTTTGCGCAAGCCGTCGAGTTCGCTCATCGTCAGCGTGTTGTACGGTTTCGGCGCCGTCGCGGCGGCTTCGTCGGATTTGGGGACGTTCAGCTTCACGATGTCGGCGCCGATCTCGCACGCGACGCGGGCGGCGTAGTCGACCGCATAGAGCGAATCCTGGCCGCCCTTGGCCTTGATCGCCGAGCCGCGCGGATACGACCAGACGATCAGCGGCATGCCGTACTTTTCGCATTCGCGGCGGACGCCGTTGGCCTGCTCGATGTCGCGGTCTTGCGCGGGCGAGCCGACGTAGATCGTGTATCCCACCGCGTCGGCGCCCAGCCGGACCGCATCCTCGACGCTCGAGGTCAGCGGGCTGAACGAGTTGTCGTCGGACGGAACGTTGGTCTTGCCGTTGACCTTCAGCACCAGCGGCACGCGGCCGGCGTACTGCTTGTGATACTTCTCGGCGAGGCCGATGTGGTAGGCGATCCCCGAGAACTTGCCCTCGACCGCCAGGCGCAGCACCCAGTCGGTGTCGAGCGCGTCCGGGTTGTCGAAGAAGTCGATCGGTCCGTGCTCGAGTCCCTGATCGATCGGCAGCAGCATCAGCGTGCCGTTGGCCGGGCCATGGCCGTACATCATGTTGTAGAGGCGGGCACGTTTGCCGGTCGAGAGGTTCAGATCCTCAAACGTCGGCCGGCGGATCGAAGTAAGCATCCTGGCGATTCTCCCGGTTCGTGTGCTGGTCGGCC
>JAQBPL010000002.1 GCA_028287545.1 Vulcanimicrobiota bacterium
TGGGGTGAGGACGGGATCCTCGGCATCTCCGACGACCACCAGCGCTTGTGCATCGCGCCGGCGTTCTGGAACGAGCACGACGAGATCCTCAAGGAACGCCTCTACGGGTTGAACGGCCATCAGGGCAATCACGGCGAAGACGTCAAGGAATACTGGTGGCACCTGGACGCCGTCCCCTCGCACGCGTACCTCAAGGCGCTCTACCGTTATCCGCACGCGGCCTTCCCGTACGCGCAGCTGCGCGAAGAAAACGCGCGCCGCGGGCGCGCCGGCCGCGAATACGAGCTCGTCGACACCGGCATCTTCGCGAACGACGCGTACTTCGACGTCGTCGTCGAGTACGCGAAGCGCGCGCCGGACGACGTCTCGATCCGCTACACCGTCACGAACCGCGGCGCGGTGGAAGCGCCGCTGCACCTGCTGCCGCACTTCTGGTTTCGCAACGAGTGGTCGTGGCGTTCCGGCACGCCGCGCCCGACGATCCAGACGTCGCAAGATGCGAGCCACTCGCCGCACGAGGTGCTGGTGGTCGAGCACGCGACGCTCGGCAAGCGGTGGGTCTTCACCGACGGCGGCCACACGGAGATGCTGTTCACCGAGAACGACACCGACTTCGAGCGCGCCTTCAACGTCAAGTCGGCCTCACCGTACGTCAAGAGCGGGATCGACCGCGCCGTGCGCGGTGAAGACCGCAACGGCATCAACCCCCGCCCGATCGGTTCGAAGGCCGCGCTGCACTATCGCTGGGTGATCGCACCGGGCGCGACGCACACCGTGCGCATCCGCATGACCGACGACCCCGCGGCGAGCGGCATCGACGAGGATTTCGATGCGACGTTCGACCTGCGCGAGGCGGAGGCCGATCGGTTCTACGCCGCGCTGGGAGCGCCGCTGGACGAGGAGAGCGCGATGATTCAGCGACGCGCGTTCGCCGGCCTGATCTGGACCAAGCAGTTCTACAACTACGTCGTGCGCGATTGGCTCGATGGCGACCCGGCGAACCCGGCGCCGCCGCCGCAGCGCAAGCACGGCCGCAACGCGAACTGGCGCCATCTCTACAACGACGACGTCCTCTCGATGCCGGACGGCTGGGAATATCCCTGGTACGCAGCCTGGGACCTCGCGTTTCACACGATTCCGTTCGCGTTGATCGACCCGCACTTTGCCAAAGATCAGCTCGGGCGTCTGACGCGCGAGTGGTATATGCACCCCAGCGGCCAGCTGCCCGCGTACGAGTGGTCGTTCGACGACGTCAACCCGCCCGTCCACGCCTGGGCCGCGCTGCGCGTGTACCAGATCGAAGCCAAACGCAACGGCGGCGTCGGTGACTACCGGTTTCTCGAGCGCGTGTTCCACAAGCTCCTGATGAATTTCACCTGGTGGGTGAACCGCAAGGACGTGGCCGGCAAGAACGTGTTTCAGGGCGGCTTCCTCGGCCTCGACAACATCGGACCATTCGATCGCAGCGCGACGCTACCGGGGGGCGCGTATCTCGCGCAGAGCGACGGCACGTCGTGGATGGGCGTCTACGCGCTCAACATGCTCGCAATCTCGGTCGAACTCGCGAGGACCGAAGAAATCTATCAAGACGTCGCCGAGAAGTTCTTCGAGCACTTCCTGATCATCGCCGACGGAATGAACTCGCAGCGTCAAGACGATCCTGGCTTGTGGGATCCCGAAGACGAGTTTTATTACGACCAGCTTTATCTGCCGGGCGGCGAGCGCATCCCGCTCAAAGTTCGCAGCATCGTCGGCATCACGCCGCTCTTCGCGGTCCAGCCGATCCCCGCGGACGCCTTCGAGCATTTGCCGAGGCTGCGCGCGCGCGTCGAGTGGTTTCTCAAGAACCGACCGGAGCTCGCCGAGAGCGTCGCCCAGATCGACGTGGGCGGGATGCACGAACGGCGGCTGATGGCGATCGTCAGTCCCGACCGGTTGAGACGCATCTTGCGCCGCGTGTTCGACGAGAACGAGTTTCTCTCGCCGCACGGCATTCGGATGCTCTCGCGCTTCCACAAGGACCATCCGTACGTGCTGCGCGTCAACGGCACGGAATTTCGCGTCGACTACGAGCCGGCGGAATCGACCAGCGGCCTCTTCGGCGGCAATTCCAACTGGCGCGGCCCGGTTTGGATGCCGTTGAACTTTCTGCTGATCGAGGCGCTCCAACGGTTTCACTACTATCTGGGCGACGGCTATACGATCGAGTTTCCGACCGGCTCCGGCACGATGCTCACGCTGTGGGAAGTCTCGCTCGAATTGCAACGGCGCCTGATCGGTTTGTTCCGCCGCGACGCCGGCGGCCGGCGACCGTTCAACGGCGAGAACGCGCTGTTCCAGAACGACCCGCATTGGCGCGATCAGGTCTTTTTCCACGAGTTTTTCAACGGCGATACCGGCGAAGGACTGGGCGCCTCGCATCAGACCGGCTGGACCTCGCTCGTCGCGAAGATGATCCAGCAGCTCGGAAACTACGGCGGTCCGGTCCACCCGCCGGTCGCCGCCGACTCCGACCTGGTGCCGAACGCCGCGGATTGAAACAGGAAGTAGCGCGCCGAGCCAGGGACGTACGCCCCGTGAGCAGATACGATCTCGCGGTGATCGGGTCCGGACAAGGCGGCGTCCCGCTGGCCCTCGATTTCGCCGAGCGCGGGAAGCGGGTCGTCCTGTTCGAGCGCGGTGCCGTCGGCGGCTGCTGCGTGAACGTGGGCTGCACGCCGTCGAAGTCGTTTCTGGCGTCCGCCCACACCGCCGGCCGCGCGCGCCGGGGCGCGGAGATCGGCGTGCATTGCGAGGTGCAGGTCGACGACCGCGCGGTGATGGAGCGCGTGCGCGGGATCGTGCGCGAGTGGCGCGACGGGCTCACGCAGAAGATCGCGAAGAGCAGCGTCGAGCTGGTCGCGGCTGAAGCCGCGTTCGACGGCCCGAATGTCATCGTCGCGGCGGGGAAACGCTATGAAGCCGACGCCGTCGTCCTCGACACCGGCGGGAACGCGGCCGTCCCGCCGATCGCAGGACTGGCCGGAACGCCGTACCTTACCAACGAGAACTTCTTCGACCAGAAAACGCTGCCGCGAAAACTCGTCGTGCTGGGCTCGGGCTACGTCGGGCTCGAACTCGGGCAAGGCGCCGCGCGCCTCGGCAGCGCCGTCACCGTCGTCACGCCCGACGACCGGCTGCTGGCGCGCGAAGAGCTCGATACTTGCAGCGTGCTGACGACCTCGTTCGAACGCGACGGCATCACGGTGATGCTGAACAAGTGCGCCGTGGCGGTCGCGTACGAGAACGGCACGTTCGAGGTCAGGCTGGACGACGGAACCGCCCTCGCGGGCGACGGCTTGCTCGTCGCGATCGGCCGCAAGCCGAACGTTCCCGCCGGGACGGTCGAACGCGCCGGAATCGCGCTCGACGCGCACGGCTTCATCGCCTGCGACGCGCAGCTGCGGACCTCCGTGCCCGGGCACTACGCGCTCGGCGACGCGGCCGGCCAGCCGCAGTTCACCCACGTCGCGTGGGAAGATTTCCGGCGCCTGCGGGCGGTGACCGGCGGCGATCTCTCGCGCACCCGCGACGATCGGGTACTCGCCTACGCGATGTACACCGAGCCGCAAGTCGGCCGGGTCGGGATCACCGCCGACGACGCCGAGAAGGCCGGCACGCCCCATCGCACGGTGACGCTCCAGCTCACCGACGTGGCGCGCGGTCCGGAATGGAACCTCGAAGAGGGCTTCTTCCGGCTCGTCGTCGACCCCGGCACGGACGCCATCCTCGGCGGCACGTTCGTCGGGTACGAAGCGGGGGAATTGATTCACGTGATCCTCGCCCACATGGAAGCCGGCTCGACGTGGCGCGTCCTCGAGCGCTCGGTCCACGTCCACCCGACGTTTTCGGAGGGCTTGCCCTCGCTCGCCCGGCTGCTGCTGTGATCCAACCGGACCGCGCGGCGGCACTCGCCGCAGGCCGCGAAGGCGACCCCTTTGCCGTCCTCGGACCGCACGCGTTCGGCAGCGGCACCCTCGTGCGGGCGTTCATCCCCGACGCGCGGTCGGTCGCCGTCCTCGACGAGCGCGGCGACTTGCTCGCCGACGCACAGCGGGTCGGCGCGAGCGATCTGTTCGAAGCGCTCGTTATCGCGATGCCGGAGCGTTATCGGCTGCGCGTCACCGACGCCGCAGGTTCGCGCACCATCGACGATCCATACCGCTTCGGCCCGCTGCTCGGCGAGCTCGACGTGTGGCTGATCGGCGAAGGCAACCATCTCGAACTCGATCGCGTGCTGGGCGCGCATCCGGACGTCGTCGACGGCGTGAAGGGGACGCGGTTTGCCGTGTGGGCGCCGAACGCGTCGCGCGTGAGCGTCGTCGGGGACTGGAACCGCTGGGACGGCCGCGTCCACCCGATGCGCCTGCGGCGCGAGATCGGCGTGTGGGAACTGTTCCTCCCCGCGGTCGGCGAGGGTGCGCGGTACAAATACGAGCTGCTCGGCCCGCACGGCGAGCTGCTTCCGCTGCACGCCGACCCGTTTGCCACTCGCAGCGAGAAACGTCCCGCCAACGCCTCGGTGGTGACCGCTCCGTCGCGCCATGTCTGGAGCGACGAGGCGTGGCTGCGCGAACGCGCTGCGAAGCAGCGCCGCGACGCGCCGATCCAGATCTACGAAGTGCACCTCGGCTCGTGGAAGCGCGTCCCCGAACAAGACGACCGCTTCATGACCTACCGCGAGCTCGCCGACCAGCTGATTCCGTACGTGAAAGACCTCGGGTTCACGCACATCGAGCTGCTGCCGATCACCGAGCATCCCTACGATCTGAGCTGGGGCTATCAGACGACGGGCTGGTTCGCACCGACCAGCCGCTTCGGCGATCCCGACGACTTCCGCGCCTTCGTCGACGCCGCGCACCAGGCCGGCATCGGCGTCATCCTCGATTGGATTCCCGGTCATTTTCCGACCGACGCGCACGGCCTCGCGCGCTTTGACGGGACGCCGCTCTACGAGCACGCCGACCCGCGCGAAGGATTCCATCGCGAATGGGGCACGCACGTCTTCAACTTGGCGCGCCGCGAGGTGGCGAATTTTCTGCTCTCCTCGGCGCTGTATTGGCTGCGCGAGTTTCACGTCGACGGCCTGCGCGTCGACGCCGTGGCGTCGCTGCTGTACCGCGACTACAGCCGCAACGAAGGCGATTGGGTTCCCAACGTCTACGGCGGACGCGAGAACCTCGAAGCCGTGGCTTTCCTGCGGCGCCTCAACGCGACGGTCTACGGCGCTTTCCCGGGGATCGCGACGTTCGCCGAAGAGTCGACCGCGTGGCCGGGCGTCACGACGCCGGTCGACCTCGGTGGTCTGGGCTTCGGCTACAAGTGGAACATGGGCTGGATGCACGACACGCTGCAGTTCATGGAACGCGATCCGCTCTACCGCGGCCACCACCTCAACGAGATCTCGTTCGGACTCGTCTACGCGTTCAGCGAAAACTTCGTGCTGCCGCTCTCGCACGACGAAGTCGTCCACGGAAAACGTTCGCTGCTCGGCCGCATGCCGGGCGACGAATACCAGCAGTTCGCGAACGTGCGGCTCCTCTATGGCCTAATGTGGGCCCATCCGGGGAAGAAGCTGCTCTTCGCCGGCGGCGAGTTCGCGCAGCGCGGGGAGTGGCGTGCGCAAGCCTCGCTCGACTGGCACCTCGTCCACGGCCGCCACGCCGGCGTGCAGCTGCTCGTCCGGGACCTCAACCGGATCGCCCGCGAGCATCCGGCGCTTCACGAGCGCGATGCCGAACCGGCGGGCTTCGAGTGGATCGCGTACGACGATGCGGCGAACGGCGTGATCGCGTTCATCCGCTGGGACGCCGCGCGCGAGCGCCACCTGGTCTGCGTGTGCAACTTCAGCGGCGCGCGCCGCGACCGCTACGTGGTGGGCGTGCCGCGCAACGCCGCCTACGCCGAGCTGCTCAACACCGATGCCGCGGTGTACGGCGGCGCGAACGTGGGTAATGGAGGCCGGGTGACCGCTGCCGAGCGGCCGGCCCATGGCCGGCCCTACTCTCTTACTTTGACGCTCCCGCCGCTCTCCGCGATCTGGCTCGCGCCGTGATTGCGGCACGCCGCAGAATCGAGTCCGGCCTCCCTTTTCCGCTCGGAGCGACGTGGTACGGCACGGGGGTCAACTTCGCGCTGTTCAGCGCGCACGCGGAGAAGGTCGAACTCTGCATCTTCGACGCGCGCGGCCGGCGCGAACTCGAACGCATCGAACTGCCGGAATACACCGACGAGGTGTGGCACGGCTATTTGCACGACGCGCGGCCGGGGATGCTGTACGGCTACCGCGTCTACGGCCCGTACGACCCGGCGCGCGGGCACCGCTTCAACCACCACAAGCTGCTGCTCGACCCGTATGCGAAAGCGCTGGCGGGAAACCTGCGCTGGACGGACGCGCACTACGGATACCGGATCGGCTCGCAGCGCGAGGACCTCTCGTTCGACCGCCGCGACAACGCCGGCGGGATGCCGAAATGCGTGGTCGTCGAGAGCGCGTTCACCTGGAGCGAGGAACACCGCCCGTTCGTTCCGTGGAACGACACCGTGTTCTACGAAATGCACGTCCGCGGTTATACGATCCAGCACCCGGGCGTGCCGCCGGCATTGCGCGGCACGTTCGCCGGCCTGGCGACGCCCGCCGTCGTGCACGAGCTGCAAGAGCTCGGCGTCACGACGGTGGAACTGCTGCCCGTCCACGCCTTCGTCGACGACCGCCGCCTGGTCGAGCAGAAGCTGCGCAACTACTGGGGATATAACTCGATCGGGTTTTTCGCGCCCGAAGCGCGCTACTTGCAGAGCGGTGAGCCCAACGAGTTCAAGTCGATGGTCAAGCGGCTGCACGAAGCCGGGATCGAAGTCGTGCTCGACGTCGTATACAACCACACGGCGGAAGGGAATCATCTCGGTCCTACCTTGTCGTTCAAGGGGATCGACAACGCGACGTACTACCGGCTCGCCGAGAATCCGCGCTATTACGACGACGTCACCGGCACCGGCAACACGCTCGACCTGCGCCACCCGCGCGTGCTGCAGATGGTGGCCGACTCGCTGCGCTATTGGGCCCAGGAGATGCACGTCGACGGGTTCCGCTTCGACCTCGCGCCGGCGCTGGCGCGCGAGAACAACGGCTTCTCACCCGACGCGGCGTTTTTCAAGACGCTCGCGCAAGACCCGGTGCTCTCGCGCGTCAAGCTGATCGCGGAGCCGTGGGACGTCGGCCTAGGGGGATATCAGCTGGGCAATTTTCCGCCCGGCTGGTCGGAATGGAACGGGAAATATCGCGACACCGTGCGCCGCTTCTGGCGCGGCGACTTGGGCGTGCTCCCCGAGCTCGCGTCGCGCATCGCAGGGTCCTCGGAGCTCTTCCAGCATCAAGGCCGCCGGCCGCGCGCGAGCGTCAACTTCGTCACCGTCCACGACGGCTTCACGCTGACCGACCTCGTCTCGTACAACGAAAAGCACAACGAAGCCAACCACGAAGGCAACCGCGACGGGACCGATGACAACCTGAGCTGGAACTGCGGCGTCGAAGGCCCGACCGACGACCCCGAGATCGTGATGCTGCGCGAGCGGCAGAAACGCAATCTGCTCTCGACGCTGATCCTCTCGCTCGGCGTTCCGCTGATTCTCGCCGGCGACGAGCTCGGGCGCACGCAGCGCGGCAACAACAACGCGTACTGCCAAGACAACGACATCTCGTGGTTCGACTGGATGAATCGCACCCCGCACGACCTCGCCCTCTCCGACTTCGTGAAGACGTTGCTGCGCTTGCGCCACAGTCATCCCGCGTTCAAGCGCGACGCGTTTTTTCGCGGCCAGCCGCTCGACGCGAGCGGACGAAAGGACATCGCCTGGTTCACACCCGACGCGCAGGAGATGAGCGTCGAGGATTGGATCACGGACCGGCGCACGATCGGCTACTTCCTCGGCGCCCGGCCGATGCTGTTCGTGGCGATGAACTCCTCGCCCGACGACGTGCCGTTCACGCTCCCCGACGTCGAACACATCTCCTGGTCACTGGTGCTCGACACCGCGATCGAAGGCGGGGCCCAGCGCGACGTCCCCGGCGACGCGATCGGCGTCTACCCCATGATCTCGCGGTCGCTCGCCGTCTTCGCGGGCAGCGCGAGATGAGCCGCGTCGCCCGCGGGTACGTCGACGCCCTCGGCACGCCGCGGACGGCGCCGGCCGAGACCGTCGCGCGTTTCGAGGAACTGCTGGGCGGCGAGCGCGCCGAGTTCGTGGCCGCGACGCGCGTCGTTCGCGTAGGCGAACCGCTCACCGTCGACGTGACGCTGCCCGCGCTGAGCTGGCCCGCAACGCTCCGCTGGACGGTCGTGCGCGACGACGGCTCCACCGAGAGCGGAGAGGTCGCATTGCGCGACGCGCCGGTGGTCCTCACCGGCGCGCGCGACGCCGAAACCTACGACACGCGCCGCATCTCGATCGGCTCGGCGCTTCCGCTCGGGACGCACCGTTTGCTGCTCTCCGTCGAGCCGTACGCGCGCGGGACGGTCCACGTCGTGGTCGCGCCGGAGCGGGCGTTTCCGCCGAGCGGCCGCAGCTGGGGGATCGCGCTGCAGCTCTACACGCTGCGCTCGGCCCGCAACGACGGGATCGGCGACTTCGCGGACCTGCGCGCAATCTGTCGCCTGTTCGGGGGGCGCGGCGCGGCGTACGTCGGCATCAACCCGCTCCATGCGACGTTCCGCACCGATCCCGAAGCCGCCAGCCCCTATGCCGCATCGTCGCGCGTCTGGCTGAATTGGCTCTATGTCGCACTCGACGACGTGCCGGAAGCCCGGCATCCCATGGTTCGCGCGGTCATCGAGGGGGACGAGCGGCGCGCGCTCCTCGCGCGCGTGCGATCCACGAGCGACGTCGACTACGCGGGCGTCGCCGCCGTGAAAGACGTGGTCCTGCGCGCCTGCTTCGACGCGCTCGCCGCCGACGCCGCGCGGCACAACGCCTTCGCGGCGTGGTGCGCGGCCCAGGGTGAGCGCCTGTTGCGCTTCGCGGTGTTCGAGGCGCTGGTCGTTCGCTACGGGCGCGACCTGCGGTCGTGGCCGCCGGCATTCGCGACGCCGGCCTCGCCCGACGTAACGTCCTTCGCCGCCGCGAACGATCGCGAAGTCGGCTACGCGATGTACCTTCAATGGCTCGCGGCGGACCAGCTGGCGGCGGTCGCCGCCGACGCGGCTCGCCACGGCGTCCACCTCTATCGGGATCTTGCGGTGGGCGTCGACTCCAACTCCGCCGACGTTTGGGCCGACGCGGCCGCCTACGTTCCGGAAGTGTCCGTCGGCGCACCGCCCGACGTCCTCAACACGCTCGGTCAGGATTGGGGTCTGCCGCCGCTCGACCCGCGCGGCTTGGCGCGTGAAGGCTATACCGAGCTGCTCGACCTGCTGCAGGCGAACTGCCGTCACGCGGGCGCGCTGCGCATCGATCACGCCTTCTCGCTTGCGCGGCTCTACTGGATTCCGCGCGGCGCCGGCGCGCGATCCGGAACCTACGTCACCTATCCGCTGGACGACATGCGCGGGATCGTGACGCTGGCGAGCGTGCGCGAAGGCTGCATCGTCATCGGGGAAGATCTCGGGACGGTCCCCGAGGGTTTTCGCGAGCACATGGAAGAGAGCGGTATCCTCTCGTATCGGGTCCTCTTCTTCGAACGCCGTCACGACGGGACGTTCGCAGCGCCCGAGGAGTACCCGGCTCTCGCGTTGGCGACGTCGGGCACGCACGATCTCGCGACGCTCCCCGCCTGGCTGCGCGGCGAGGACATCGACCTGCGCGATCGGCTGGGCCTGCTCGAAACGCCGGCAGCGGACGAGCGCTCGGCTCGCGTCCGCGAACGCGAGCTGCTGCTCGACGCGCTGGTCGCGCACGGCGATCTCGCCGCACCGGAGCGCGACGACGAAACCGCGATCGTGATCGCCGCGAACCGCTATCTGGCCGCGGCGCCGAGCGCGATCGTCATGGCCCAACTCGACGACGTCCTCGGAGAACGCAAACCCGTCAACGTCCCGGGAACCTCCACCCAATACCCGAACTGGCGCCGTAAGCTCGCCACCGACCTCGAAGCCCTCGC
>JAQBPL010000037.1 GCA_028287545.1 Vulcanimicrobiota bacterium
TAACGAAGGCACGCCCGGCGCGAAAGCTTCCGTCAGGGTCCGCATCAGTGCCGACCCCGTTCGGCGGTCCCGGACCGCCGACCTCGCTTGCTGTAGGTACTATGACGACGATTGCACACCACGCCGATTATCTTTGTGACGCGGTCTCCCGGCTGGGGAGCGAGAGCGCCTTCGAGGTGCTCGCGCGGGCCAAAGCGCTCGAGGCGCAGGGCCGGCGAGTCGTCCACATGGAGATCGGCGAGCCCGACTTCGACACGCCGGAGCATATCAAGCGTGCCGGGATCAAGGCGATCGAAGAAAACTACAGCCACTACACGCCCTCGGCCGGGATCCCGGAACTGCGTGACACGATCGCGGAATACGCGAGCCGCTTCCGCGGGCTGGCCGAACCCTACCGCCGCGAAAACGTCGTCGTCGGCCCCGGCGCGAAGCCGATCATCTGGAATCTGATGTCGGCGCTGCTCGATCCGGGCGACGAGCTGGTCTACACCGATCCCACCTACCCGGCATACGCCTCGGCGGCCAGCTATCTGGAAGCCAAGACCGTCCCCGTGCACCTGCTCGAGTCGCGCAACTGGCGCCTCGACCTCGACGAACTCGCCGCGAAGGTCGGGCCGAAGACGAAAGCCCTCGTCATCAACTCGCCGCACAATCCGACCGGCGGCGTCCTCACGCGTGACGATCTCGAAGCGATCGCCGCGCTCGCGCACCAGCACGACTTCCTGGTCGTTTCCGATGAGATCTACTCGCGCAACATCTACGGTCCGAGCTTCGTCTCGATCACGCAGATCGACGGAATGCGCGACCGCACGATCGTCATCGACGGGTTTTCGAAAGCATACGCGATGACGGGCTGGCGGCTCGGTTACGCGATCGCGCCCGAGGAGATCGCGAAGACGATCACGCTGTTCAACAACAACACGTTCTCGTGCGTCGCCACGTTCGTGCAGCACGCCGGCATCGCGGCGCTGACCGGCGACGACGCCCCGATCCAGACGATGAACGGCATCTTCCGCGAACGGCGCGACGCGATCGTCGCCGGGCTGAACAGCATCCCCGGCATCTCGTGCACGCTCCCCGAAGGCGCGTTCTACGCGTTTCCCAACGTCTCGAAGATCACGCACGACGACAAACACCTCGCGGCCTGGCTGCTGCAGGAGGCCGGCGTCGCGTGCCTGGGCGGTTCGGGCTTCGGCGGCGGCGGCAAAGGCTATCTGCGCTTTTCGTACGCGGCGTCGGTCGACGACATCACCTGGGCGCTCGAGCAGCTGCGCGCGGCGCTCCCGCGGTACCCCGGGCCCTAAAAACGAAGACTCGCCGCTACACGGACCGACTCGCCGTCGCGGCGGATGCCGGCTTCATCGTCGCCCTGCACGCCGCTCCGCACGCCCGCCCCTTCGTGCACGCGCCCTCCGAGGACGAAGTGCGGCGCCGGATCGAGCAGACGGATCGCGAGCAGCGCATTATCCTCGACCGCGATACACCGGTCGGCATGTGGGCGCTGCACCTGCACGACGAGTGGCTGGCTGAGTTCGTCCGCGTCGTAGCGATCGCACCGGGGCGCGGCATCGGCACGTACGCGCTGCGCCGAATGATCGCGCGCGCCTTCGACGACCTGGGCGCGCACCGCGCGTACCTCGAAGTCGTGGCGGAGAACCCGGCGCGACGGCTGTACGAACGCGAAGGGTTCGTCCTCGAAGGGACGTTCCGCGACGGATACCGCGACGCCCCCGGCGTGTACCGCGATCTGTGCGCCTACGGCATGCTGGCCGCCGGCCGGCCGCGTTAGGCCTCGACGCCCTCTAGGAAACGGTTGTAGACGAAGAAGACCGTTTCGCGGCGGTAGCCGGTCGCTTCGTACAGATGCTGCGCGCGCAGGTTGTCGACCGCCGTCGAGAGCGTCAGCCCGACCGCGCCGGTTTCGCGCGCCAAACGCTCCGAGCGTTCCATGAGCGCGCGTCCGACGCCGCGGCGGCGCGCGTTCTCCGCCACGAAGAGATCGTTGAGCAGCCAGAGTTTCCCCGGCGGCGTGGTGGTCGACGCAAACGTCGGATAGAGCTGCACGAAGCCGAGGCTCCTGCCGTCCGCATCCTCGGCGACGAAAATCACCGACTCATCGTTCGCCAAGCGGTCGCGAATGAAATTCTGCGCCCCCTCGACGTCCGCGGCCTGACGATAGAAGACGCGGTAGGCATCGAAGAGCGATCCGACCGATGCGGCGTCGTCGAGCGAAGCGCGGCGAACGACGAAGGCGTTCATTCGTCGCGCAGACGGAGCGCCGATCGCACCGCGCGCATCGTGCTCGCGGCGACCGTACGCGCGCGTTCGTTGCCGTCGCGCAGGATCGCGTCGACGGCAGCGCGGTCGAACGACGCGCGACGCGCTCGCGCCGGGCGCAAGAACGCGTTGAGCGTCTGCGCGAGTTCCGTTTTGCAATCGACGCACCCAAGCGCCCCCGTCGAGCACGCCGCGCCGATCGCTTCGACACGCGCCGCGTTCGAGTAGTGGTGCAGAGCGAAGACCGGGCAGATCTCCGGGCGCCCGGGATCGTTGCGCCGCACCTTGAGCGGATCGGTGACGTACGAGCGGACTTTCTTCGTCGTCGTATCTTCGTCGTCGGCGAGGTCGATCGTGTTGTGGTAGGACTTCGACATCTTGCGCCCGTCGGTTCCGGGGACGGCCGGAAACTCGGAGAGCAGCGCTTGCGGTTCGACCAGCGTCGGACCGTACAGGAAATTGAACCGCCGCACGACCTCGCGCCCGAACTCCAAGTGCGAGACCTGGTCCTTGCCGACCGGCACCGTATCGGCGCCGAACACCGCGATGTCGCACAACTGCAGCAGCGGGTAGCCGAGAAAACCGTACGTTGCGATCTCGGGCCCGAGCGCGTCGATCTGGTCTTTGTACGTCGGCACGCGCTGCAGCCAGGCGACCGGGACGATCATCGAGAGCAGCGCCTGCAGCTCGGGAATCTCCGGCACCGCGGACTGAAGGAAGATGACGGATCGCTGCGGATCGATGCCGGCCGCGAGCCAGTCGAGCACGACGTCGTAGCGCGCGTCGTGAATCGCCTGCGGGTCTTCGAATGCGGTCGTGAACGCGTGGAGGTCGGCGACCTCGAAGAACGTCTCCATCGTCTCGCTCAAGCGCACCCAATTCTCCAGCGTGCCGAGCAAGTGTCCCAGGTGAAGGCGGCCGGTCGGCCGGTGTCCCGACATGACGCGGGAACGGGATGGTGACGCGGTTATTTCGACGTTCATAAGGAGTGCGCTGGTCCGCTTGTCTACCGGCGAGCGGCTGACCTGCGCGCGACGCGCGTTCCGGCAAACGCTTCGCCGGTTTCGATGGCGTCGCGCACGCGCGCGCGCGCAACGTCGATCGCGGCCGGCAAATCCGATTCGCGCGCGAGCTCCGACGCGATCGTCACCGCGAGCAGATCGCCGGTGCCGCGCAGCTCCGCGCCGATGCGGCGTGACGCGAACGTACGAAACTCGTCGCCGTGCGCGAGGACGTCGACGGCGTCGCCGCTGAGATGGCCGCCTTTCACCAGCGCGGCGCGCGCGCCGAGCGCGACGAACGCGGCCGCCGCGTCGCGCATCGCGGCGACGTCGAGCACCGTGCGGCCGAGCAATGCGCCCGCTTCGGCGAGATTCGGCGTCACCACGGTTGCGAGCGGGATGAGATCGTCGCGCAGCGCGTCCGCCGTCCGAGCGTCGGCCAACGCGTCGCCGCCGCTGGTCGCCAGCACGGGATCGACCACCAGCGGAACGCCCGGGAAGAGCGCCAGCCCTGCCGCGACCGCCCGCACGGCTTCGGCGGAGACCAGCGCGCCGACGTGAAACGCCGCGACCCCCGCGCCCAGCAGCGCCGCGAACTGGGCGGCGATCGCCGGCGGGTCGATCGCCCGCAGCGCCGTCACGTGCGAGGCGCTTTGCGCGCTAACCCCGGCGACCACGCACACCGGGCGCGCGCCGTCGTCGGCGATGGCGAGCGCCGCGAAGACCAGTCCCGCGAAGGCGAGCGGGTGCGTCGTCCCGACCGTCGCGACGACCGGCGCCCTCATCCCCAGCGCTCGACCAGCGCGCGCGCCGCGCCCTCGGGGTCGTCGATCCCGATTGCCGAGATGACGGCGGCCATCGCCGCGCCGGTCTCCCGCACGCGGCCGAGGTTCGTCGCGTCGATCCCGCCGATTGCGGCGCACGGCAGGGAGGTGGCCTCGACGACCGCGCGCGTGCCGTTAATCCCGATCGGATACCCGGCGTCGGCTTTCGAAGGCGTGCCGAACACCGGCCCGACGCCGACGTAATCGACGAGAGCCGGATCCGCGGCCCGCGCTTCCTGGGGCGTCCCGCACGACAAGCCGACGATGCCGGCGCCGAGCGCGCGCCGCACCTCGCGCAGGTCGAGCACCGCGGCGTCCTCCTGGCCCAAGTGGACGCCGTCGGCCAAGCGCGCGAGGCCGAGGTCGTCGTTCACCAGAGCGATTCCGCCGGCCGCCCGCACCCGCGCCACGATCGCGATCAGCGTCGTGCCGTCGATGCCGAGTTTGGCGCGGATCTGCACCAGCCGGATCCCGCCGCGCAAGATCGCCTCGGTAAACGCCACCGGTTCCGATCGCTCGGGATCCACGAGCGCGTAGATCCCGCGCAAACGGAAACGAGGAGCGTCGCCGCTCCCCGCCGTCGTCATCGGAGCGCGCTCGCTATTGCTGGGGCGATTGAGGGCTCGTGATCGCCACGATGACCGAGCCGGTCGTGAGGCCGTCGGGCGTCGATGCGTTCACCACCGCGCAATAGGCGTTCGTCGCGGTTGAACCGGCCAAGATCCCGGTAGTCGTCCCGGCCGGAGCCGGAATCGTCAACGGCGGCGCGAACGTGACGTTCGCCGGGTTCGTCGGGTCGACGACGACCAGGTACGCTGTATAGTCGGGCGCGTACGCGACGGCGGAGGCCGGCGGAATCGTGATCGACGGCGTGGCGCAGGGCTTCGTGCCGCCCAGAGCATTGACCGGATAGGTTCCCGACGTCACCAGCGCGGCCGTCCACTTGAAGACGTTGGTCGAGATGGTACCGTTCTGCGACCCCTTGACGGCCTGCGCGCTCAAAACGATCGACGTGCCGGCGATCACGCGCGGGGTGTTCGTTTGCCCCTGCTGCGTGACCAAGATGTGGTCCGGCGTGCTGTTGCTCCCGAAGTTCAGGACCGACCCACCGCCGCTGCACGCCGTCAGCGCGGCGGAGCCCAGGACAACGAGGGTGAGGGCGATGCGGCGCATGGAGGCGACTCCCGTAAGCACGAAACGGCACCGGCGGTAAGGCGCCAAGACGCCCCGCCGGGCGGTGCGACCGTTCCGTAGGGCCGAGGTCGGTTCCTCTTGCGAGCGGGGGAACTACGCGGGCGGTCCGATGCGTACGACGATCTCGAACGGCGCGTCCGCGCCGTCGCGCAGCGCCGGGGCGATGGTGAGGTTCCACGTCCGCTTCGCGGAGTCGAGCCGGGCCGCCGAAAACGCCAGCGAACCGGTGTACCGCGCGTTCGGCGCGAGCGGAATCCCCTCGTAGAGATGCTTGTCGGTGATCGTCCAATTCTTCGTCGCGATGATGCGATAGACGCCGCCTCGCTCGTCGCGCAAAACGCTCTTGTTGTACGGCAGCAGCGTGACGAAACGGTCCCCGAGATTCGCAAACGTCACGACGACGTCAATCCGGTCGGGAAAGAAATCGAGCTTCTTCACCGTGACGCGCAGGCCCGATTCCTCGACGCTCGACGCGCTCGCAAACGCGCGGTACGGTTTGCCGGGATCCTTCACGTGCAGCGCGCCGTGCTCCGGCAGCACGCCCAGCGGAATCGTCGCGTCGATGACGCGGCGCTCGTCGCTCGCGTGATCGACGAACGAGATGCGCTCCCGCACGAAGAACACGCGTCCGCGCTCGTCGCCGCGCGCGCCGACCACCTTCGCACTCTGGAGCGCGAAACCGTCGGCGTCGAAGACGCTGCGATACGCGGCGGCGTCGCCGAAATACTTGCGCTCCCCGTCGGTCAGCATTCCGTACGCTTCGTCGAAGCGTCCGGCGCGCAGCGCAGCGACGTATTTTTTCACGACCGCGGTTTGCGGGGTGGTGGGGACAGGGCCGTAACGCACCGCGGGCGCCGCGCCGAGCGTGCCCAAGACCGCCAGCGCGCAGGCCGCGGCCGCGGCCGGCTTCACGACGATTCTCCCAACAGCAGATCGACGATGCGCAGCAAGTCCGCCGGATCGGCGTAGCGCAGCTCGATCGTCCCGCCGCGTTCCTGCGCGACGAGCCGCACCTGCGTCGCGAACTTGTAGCGCAGCCGTTCGACGAACGCGTCGTCGTTCGCATCGCGCGCCGGCGCGGTGCGCGCGCGCGCACGCTTCGGCGCGACGTCGGCGGCGAGCCGCTCCAAGACGCGCACCGAGAGTTCTTCGTCGACCGCGCGGCGCGCCATCGTCTCGCGCCGCTCCGGCGGAAACGACATGATCGCGCGCGCGTGCCCCGCGCTGAGCTTGCCTTCGCGCACGAACGCTTTGACCGCATCGGAGAGCGAGAGCAGCCGCAGCGCGTTAGCGATCGCCGAGCGGCTGCGTCCGAGCCGCTCGCCGACTTGTTCCTGGGTGAAGTCGTACGCATCCATCAAATGCGCGAAGCCCATCGCTTCTTCGAGCGGATCGAGATTTTCGCGCTGCAGGTTCTCGATGATCGCAACTTCGAGCGATTCGCGGTCATCGGCCGCGCGCACGAGCGCCGGAATCGTGGTGAGCCCCGCAGTTTGCGCGGCGCGCAGCCGCCGTTCGCCGGCGATGAGCTCGTAGCCGTCGCCCACTTCGCGCACGATGATCGGGACGAGCACGCCGAACGCGGCGATCGACGCGCGCAGTTCGTCGAGCGCACCGGGCGCGAACGTCTGGCGCGGCTGGCGCGGATTCGGGCGGATGCGCGCGATCGGCAGCTGCTGGAGATCGCGCTTCGGCGCGGCGACCGGCGCCGTCGTCACGTCGGAGGTGCCGCCGTCGCCGAGCAGCGCGCCGAGTCCCCGGCCGAGGCCGCGTTTCGCGGCGCTCACGCGGCCGGACCGCGGGACTGCAACGCCGGCACGAGTTCTTTGGCGAGCGAGAGGTACGCCTGCGCGCCGCGGCTCTTCACGTCGAAGAGGATCGCCGGTTTTCCGTAGGACGGCGCTTCGGAGAGGCGGATGTTGCGCGGGATCTGCGTCTGGAACACGCGGTCGGGGAAATAGCGGTGGACCTCTTCCAACACCTCGCCGGCGAGCTTCGTGCGGCCGTCGAACATCGTGATGAGCACGCCGCGGATCATGAGGTCCGGATTGAGACCTTCCTTAATACGCCGCACGATCGCCACCAGCTGGCTGAGCCCCTCGAGGGCGTAGTACTCGGCTTGAACCGGGATGATGACCTCGTTCGCCGCCGTCAGCGCGTTGATCGTGAGCAGACCCAGCGAGGGCGGGCAGTCGATGAGGACCTCGTCGTACTCGCGCAGCACGGATGCGAGGGCGGTCTTGAGGCGGTTCTCTCGCTGCAGCGCCGAGACGAGCTCGATCTCGGCGCCGGCGAGGTTGAGCGTCGCCGGCACGATGGCGAGGTTCTCGACCTCCGTCGCGTGGCGGACGTCCGCGATCGCCGCGTCCTGCAGCAGCACGTTGTAGATGTCGCGCTGCACGGTACGTTTGTCGATGCCGACACCTGTCGTGGTATTCCCCTGCGGATCGATGTCGACGATCAGCACGCGACGGCCCATCAGTGCGAGCGAGGCACCGAGATTGACGGCGGTCGTCGACTTCCCGACTCCACCTTTTTGGTTGACGATCGCGATGACGCGAGCCGTCGTATTGGCTGAGGCTACGGCGGACAAAGAACCGACCTACTCGGGCACAGCGAAGTGCTCGTCGATGTAGCGTTCCGCACGCGCGACGAGCAAGCCCGCCTCGTTCCGAGACGGGTCGTCGGTGACCTCCTCGAACAGCGCACGCAGCACCTCACCGA
>JAQBPL010000073.1 GCA_028287545.1 Vulcanimicrobiota bacterium
GACGGGATTCCTCGTTAGGCGAGGCGTCCGCACGCATAGATGCCGCTGCCCGGAAAGGTCGAGAGACCCCGACGTGGTGACCAGGCTCCGCCGAATCAAGGCGGCGCTTAACGCGGCTGACGAGGGAACGACTCCCCCGTCGATGGCGTGCGGTGCTGAAGCTCGACGTTGAGGAGGCACTCGCGGCAGTCGGACCGCGTGCGCGTCGTCGACTGGCCGGAGGGGGACGTCCCGACCGGCTTTTTTGATGCGATGAGGGGAGGTGGCGACGTGACGGCGGGAGGGATGAAGGCGCCGGTTCCGTTCCACGAAGGGTTCGTCTCCGAACTGATCGGCAGGCCGGCGATCGTCGAGCGCAACGGCGCGCGCGAGGTCGCCGGGAAAATCGCCGACTTCGTCGTCGAACACCCCGAGGACACGTTTCCGCGCATCGATGCGGTCATTCTCAAGACGAAGCACGGCGAGCTCGCCTCGCCGATCGCCGACGTCATCACGTTCGGCCCGAAAGAGATCGAGCTGAGCCGGGCGCCGACCGTGGTGCGTCCGCCGGACGACGAGGCGCTGTATCTCGTCGAAGACCTCTTCGACAAGCAAATCGTCGACGTCGACGGCCGCAAGCTGGTGCGGATCAACGACATCGAGATCGCCCGCACCGCGGGCGCCTTGCGCGTCGTCGCGGCCGACGTCGGCGTCGGCGGCCTGCTGCGGAGGCTCGGCGCGACCCGGCTCGCGCCGCGCCTGCTCGAGCGGATTCCGCGCTCGCTGATCGCCTGGGACAACGTCGCGCCGCTGCACGATCTGAGCCCGACCCAGATCCAGCTTTCGGTCAGTGAGCACCGCCTCTCGCGCCTGCATCCCTCGGAGCTCGCCGACATCATCAGCGAACTCTCGTCGCTCGACGCGGCGCGGGTGGTCGGGTCGCTGGACGACGAGACGGCCGCCGACGCGCTCGAACACCTCGAGCCGGACGTCCAGCGCTCGATCATCGACGATCTCGGCACGGAACGCGCCGCCGACATCATCGAGGAGATGGACTCGGACGACGCCGCCGATCTGCTCGGCGAGCTGACCGAGGAACGCCAGAACGAGCTGTTCGCCGAAATGGACGCCGAGACGGCGGAGGATCTGCGCGAGCTGGTCGCCTACGCCGAGGACACCGCCGGCGGCCTGATGACGACCGACTATTTCTGGATTTATCCGCACCGCACCGTCACCGCGACCCTCGCGAAGATTCGCGAGCTCGCGCCCGAGACCGAGTTCATTTACTATCTTTACGTTCTCGACCAGTCGGAAAAATTGTTGGGCGTGCTCTCGCTGCGCACGCTGCTGCTCGCGACGCCCGACGCGACCATCCACAGCATCATGGATCAAAGCACGATCTCGGTTCGCCCCGATGCGAGCGCCGAGGACGTCGCCGCGACGATCGCGCGCTACGACGTGTTAGCCTGTCCCGTCACGGACGAAAACGGCACGATGCTCGGGATCGTGACGGTCGACGACGCGATCGACGCGATCATCCCCGAGCGCCTCAAGAAGAAACTGCCGCGCATCACCAAGCGCGCCCAACGCCGCCGCGCCGAAGCGGCAACGTAAGCCGGAAGGAAGACGCTCGCTTGCGACTCTCCCGGCGCTCGGTCGTCGCGTTCTTCGCTGTCCTCGGTCCCGGCTTCGTCACGGCCTCGGCCGGGAACGACGTCGGCGGCATCGCCACCTATTCGGCGGCCGGCGCGCAGTTCGGCTACGCGACGCTCTGGTCGCTGCTTGCGCTGACCGTCTCGCTCATCGTGGTCCAAGAGATGGCGGGCCGCATGGGTGCGGTGACCGGCCAGGGGCTGGCCGGACTGATTCGCGAGAACTTCAGCCTGCGCATCACGCTGATCACGATGGTCGCGCTCTTCTTCGTCAACACGGCGATCACGGCGACGGAGTTCGCGGGGGTCGCGGCGGCTGCCGAGATGTTCGACGTCTCCCGTTACATCGCGATCCCGGTCGCGATGCTCGTCGTCTTCTTCCTCGTGCTGCGGCTGCCAAACAAAACTGTCGAGCGCGTCTTCGTCGTGTTTTCGCTGATCTACCTGACCTACGTCGTCTCAGGATTTCTCGCGCACCCGGATTGGCACCAGGTCGCGCACGACACGTTCGTGCCGCACATCGTGCGCGATCCGGCATTCCTCGTGACGCTGGTCGGGCTGATCGGGACGACGATCTCCCCGTACATGCAGTTCTTCCTGCAGTCGCAGGTGGTCGACAAGGGCTCGCGCGCTCGCGATCTTCCGCTGATTCGCGCCGACATCGTCGTCGGCTCGGTGCTGGCGATCGTGCTGGCCGGTTTCATGATCATCGCGAACGGCGCGACGATCTATCAAGCGACCCTTCATGGCGGGCATCCGGTCAACATCAACGGGAACCCGCAAGCGATCGACTTCGCGAGAGCCCTCGAGCCGCTCGCGGGCAACCTTGCCGCGACGATCTTCGCGCTCGGCATTCTCAACGCCGGAATCTTCACCGCCGCGGTGCTGCCGCTCTCGACGGCCTACATCGTCTGCGAAGCGTTCGGTTTGGAGGCTTCGCTCGACCGGCGCTTCCGCGAAGCGCCGGTCTTCTATTCGCTCTTCGGCGGCGCGATCGTCCTGGGCGCCTCGCTCGTGCTGCTGGTTCCGAAGGACGCGCTTTTCAAAGTCATCATCTACGCGCAGGTGCTGCAGGGGATCATTCTGCCGCTCGAGCTCGTCTTGATGCTGGTGATCGTCAACCGGCCCCGGGTCATGGGCAAGTATGTGAACTCGATGACCCTGAACGTCTTGGCCTGGGCGACGGCGATCGTGATCGGCGGCCTCGCGCTCGTCTACGTCTGGCAGTCGATCACCGGCGGCGGAGCCTAACCGCCGGCTTTGACGGCCTGCATGCCGACCGAGAAGCCGATTAAGAGCAGAATCGACGAGACCGCCGCGATCACGAGCGCGAGGCGCGCCCGCTCCGGCCGCCGGGCGAAGGCGTTCGCCACCATGTAGCCCGCCCAGCCGAGAATGGCGAGCGCGTAGTGCAGAGACGGCGCGCGCAAGTGCTGGATGACCAGGATGATGCCGATGACGATCTGCAGCGTTACGACATATAGCGTAATCCGTCGCTCCGGACGCCGCCATATGGCCAACAACGCGAGGGCGACCACGGCGAAGCCGACATAGTAATGAAGCGTGAGCAGCGGCATGCGGCCTTCGTTCGCCGTAGGCAGAGGCCGCTCCGTCGCCCGCACGGAACGAAAAGCGCGACGTGCACGACGAGAAAGTAGTCCCGTCGCGGCGCATCCGCCGCGACAACCCCGAGGCGCTGCTCTCTTATGCAGAGGCCCTCGCTCGCGTTGCCGCGGGCGGCGGCGGGCCGCAGGCCCTGGCCGCGCACCTCGCCACCGCGATCGATGCCGCCGTCCTCGTCGAGGACGCGCAGTGGCGCCACCTCGCGGTGGCCGGGACGGGCGAGCGCGCGATCCCGCCCTCGGTACGGGACCTGCTCCCCAAGGATGCGAGCGCCGAAGAAGGCGTCGCGCTGGCGGCGCCCGCCGATCCACGCGCGCGGGCCTACCCGGTGCGCGCGGGCGAAGCGCGGCTCGGCTGGATCTCCGTTTTTCCGATCGGTACGCGCGCGAACGACGAGCAAGCAGGGCTGGTCCGGCTCACTGCGGCGCAGATCGCGGTGGAACTCTCGCGCGAAGCGGGCGGCGGACGCGGCCGGCGGCGCGGATTCTGGGACCGCTTGCTGGCGCGCGCGTACGAGGATCCGCTCGAAGCGCGTGAGGACGCGCAGGCACGCGGCATCTCGCTCGCGCTCGGCTATGTCGCGGTCGCGATCGAAGGCGAAGGCCTCGATGAAGCGATCGCAGCGCAGAAGAACGCCGAGATCCGGCGCGTCTGCCTCGACACGCTGGGAACACGTACGGGCGAGGTGATCGTCATCGAGCGCGGCGGCGGCTACTTCTTCCTCGTCCCGGCACCGCTCGAGGTCGACGCGGCCAACGCGCGCACCGCCGCGACGCTCATTCCGCGCGGGATCGCCCGCGCCGGCCTCGACGTCAAGGTCGTCGGCGGCGTCGGCCGCCACGCCGAGATGATCGGCGTCGCGCAAAGCGTCGACGAAGCGCGCGAGTCGATGATCATCGCGCGGCGCATGTTCGGCGGCGGCCGGGTGATGCCGTACGACGACCTGGGCGTGTACCCGCTGCTGCACCGCACCGGCGCGACGCGCGAGGACTGGCGGGCGTTCGCGACGCGCGTCCTCGACCCGCTGCGCGCCTACGACGACAAACACCAGACGGAACTCGTGCGCACGCTCAAGCTCTTCTTCGACGTCGGTCAGAACATCAAGGAAGCGG
>JAQBPL010000087.1 GCA_028287545.1 Vulcanimicrobiota bacterium
ACGAAGAACTCGTCGTTCGTGTAGTTGTTCGTGTTGCCCGAACCGTCGTTCGTCGACGTCGCCTTGACCGACACGCCGTAGGGCGTGAAGACGTTGAACGAGGTCGCGCCCGCCGGCGGGGTCATCACGGTCTCGTAGCTCTGCGTGCCGCCGGAGGGGACGCAGACGCTGGTGATCACGGTTCCGGCCGAAACGAGCGAACAGCCGCCGCTCGCGGTTTGACCGGTGCTCTTGAAGGTGACGGTCCAGCCGGCCGGCAGGGCGTTGCCGCTCAAGTTCGCCGAGAGCGTCGTCGTCGTCAGGTTGTACGTGTCGAACTGGTTCGACGAGTTGCTGATCGTGTTGGTGAAGGTGATCGCCGCCGAGGCGCCGGCCACCGAGACCGTCGATCCGTTCGCCGCCGCGCTGTAGGTCGCCGGAATATACGCGAGCGCGCTGTAGTCGTCGTTGTTGCTCGTCTGTCCGACGGCGCCCGGGAAGCCGCTCGGGCCGTTCAGCACGGCGAAGCTGCCCGGAGCGGCCGCCGAGTTGATGAAGCCCGACCCGGTCAGGTTGCCGTTGGTGTTGGCGATCGCCGTGCTCGACGCGGAGGTACCCGGGCTTCCGGTGTTCGTCGTCGTGAACGGCGTGACGCCGGGACCTTCGATGTAGCCCGCGTTGTCGCCGTACAGCGAGTTCGCGACGTTGGTCGTCGCGTTCGCATTGGCCGAACCGCTTGCGGTCGACCCGTTCACCACGAAGGTGAACGAGAGGGACGCCTGCGGCGCGGTGACGCTGTTCTGCGACGAGCCGGGGTTGGTGCCGAACGACGCGCCGCCCTGCGATTTGAGCGCGGCCGAGGGAACGAACACACCGACGTACACCGCGCCCGCAGTCGACGTCGTCCAGGTGACGCCGTCGACGGAGTAGATGAAGGCCGCGCCGGCCGGCTGCGTCACGAACGACGGCGTGCCGCTGAGCGTGAGGTTCGTGCCGACCGGAAACTGCGGCACGTGATCGGTGAAGATCAAGCCGGGGCCGGTGATGCCCGCGCCGGCCGGAAGACCGTTCCGCACGACCGGGAACGCGTCGCGCGCGCCGCCGTTGTTGAAGCGCAGAGTGTACGTGATCGTCGGCACGAGCGCCGTTCCGCCCACGGCGGCCAGCTTCTGGACGTCGATGCGCGCGTCTTGGGTGACCGTGTCGTTGTATTGGCCGACGACGGTCGTCGAGGTCGCGGCCGGCGCGGCACCGATGAGCGGCTGGGTGATGGTCGGCGTCAGCAGCGTCGTGATCGTGCCGGCCGCGACGTTGGTCGCCGTATACTGGACGCCGATCGTGATCTGGTTCGCGGCGACCGGTGCTCCGACGGCTTGCGGAACCGTGAACGCCGTCCCACCCGTGTTGCCCGTCGCCAAGTAGGTGTTGACGGCCGCGACCGTGCTCAGCGTCTGCGTGGGCTGGCCCGGAACGTTGACGATGAAGTTGTTGAAGGTTCCGTTACCGGCGGTCACGCCCTCGGCAGTGCCGAGCGCGCCGGTCAGTTGGAAGAAGCCGGGACCGTTTCCGACGTTCGTGAGGGTGAAGGTGTCGGTGACCTGCTGGGCGGGGCTGACCGGATTGTTACCCGGCGTTCCCTGCGGCGGCGCGATGGTCAGCGCCGGGACGTTCTGCACGGTCGTCGTGACGGTGTTCGACTGCGACGTATACGGGTTCGTTCCGTCGGTGTACGTGGCGGTCGCGGTGTTGGTGATCGACGTACCGCCGGAGGTCGCAGCGTCGGCCGGAGCGCCGGAGGCAAGCATCAGGCCCAAAGCCATGGGGGCGACCAGTGCGGCGCACGCGCGCAGCAGGATCTGCATCAATGAGGCGTTCGTCATTTCACGCGCACCTCGTAGGCGTACTGCAGCGTTCCGTGCGGTGCGATCGCACCGTCGGTGATGAAGCGGATCGTCGTGTAGAGCGACGGATCCGCCTTCTTGACGACGGTCGTTCCGTTCGGTGCCTTGACGGTGACCGTCGGACTCGCCGACCACGTCTTGCCGCCGTCGAGCGAGAACTCGGCGCGCGCGCGAGGCGCCTTCGCCGAACCGTTCACGTATGCGGTACCGGCCGGAATCGGCGCAACCGCTTTGAATTGCAGCGCCGCTACGGTACCGATGTTGGTCGCCGCGATGTCGTACTCGACCTCGTCGCCCGGCTTGGAGGAAACGCCTTCGATCGGGGTGAGTTTGATCTGACCGCCCGCGTTGCGGCTCACCAGCGAGCCGCTCAGCTTGAGCGTCACGTTCGGGCGAGGTTTGGTCTGAGAAGGATTGGGCGCCGCGTGCGCAAGCCCGGGAAGGACGAGCGCAAGAACGACGAGCGACGCCCCCGCAAGGTTACGCATCGGAACACCTCAAGACGTGCAGAATGCCGCTGGCGCGAAACACGCGCAAGCGAACGTCTCATCCTAGCAGGGCACCGAACCTTACGGATACCTGGGGTACACAAACAAAACGGCGTGCTTACACGCCGTTTACAATCCGTCGCGCTCGCCGATTCGGACGAGCGCGACGGCGAAGGCCGCTTTACGTTCCCGTTACGATTACGACGGCGGCAGAAGCGCCAACTCCGCTTGCGCCGCACGAGCCACATCGGGCTCTTCGGAAGCGATCGCGCGCTGGTACTCGGCGCGCGCCAGACGGATCTTGCCCTGCAGGTTGTACGTGACCGCCAGGAGATAGTGCAGGCGCCCATCGTCGGCAGCCACGCTGATCCCCTTGATGAACGCGGCTTCGGCGAGCGGGAACAAACGGTGCTCGTTGTAGTCGTACCCGAGGTCGATGTACGCTTCAGGCCGCATCGGGTCCGACCGGATGGCGCGATTGTAGTAGGTGATCGCCGTCTTCCAGTCGCTCTGCATGTCGTAGACGTAGCCGATGTCGACGAGCGCCTCCGTCCCTTCGGGACGCAGGACCAGCGCGCGGTCCAGGTAGGGGCGCGCGGTCGCGGGGTCGCCCTTCTCCAGATACGCCTCGCCGAGGTTGACCACCGCCGGGTAGAAGTACGCGTCGTTCTTCAAGCACGCTTTCAGGTGCACGATCGCGGGATCGATGCGATGCAGATCGACCAGCACGTTCGCGAGATCGACGCGCGCCGAGCACGACCCCGGCCGGATCCCGACGACGCGGGTGAACGCGTCGAACGCTGCGTCGTATTGGCGAAGCGAACGGTGGGCCTGACCGAGCTCCGTCCATGCGCCGGCGTCGAAGGGGGCCTTCTCGGTGGCGTACTGCAGTTTCCCGAGGTATTGCGGCAGATCGCCCGCCCGCTTGTGGATCATCACCAGGCCCGCGTACCCGGTGCGGCTCGGCAGGCTCTTCTGGAACTCGAGGATCGCCTCGTTTACCCGGTCTTGGACGGCGTAGAGCGAGCCGAGCCGGCTGTGCGTCTCGCGGTCGTCGGGCAAAAGGGCGACGATCGCCTTCCACACCTTCTCCGCCCGGGCAAAATCCGGGACGCGGAAGTACAGGTCGCCCAGCAGGCGCCCAGCGGCGGCGTCGCCAGGATGCTCCGCGACGTACGGCGCGAGGCCGTCGATCGCGCCCTTCGTGTTCCCCGCGGCGACCTTTCCGCGCGCAGTATCGAGGATGAGCGCCGCGTCGGGCGACGCGCCGGCCGGCGCCGCGGTCGCGGGAACCGGCGCCGGGCTCGCGTCGGGCACGACGGCAAGAGCGGGAGCCGTAAGCGATCCCGCGAGCACGAGGGCGGTGACGAGGTGGCGCAATGGACGCATGGCGACCTTCCTTGCGGGACTTTTTACCAGTATACGGCTCGCTCTGCCCTCCACCTAGGGCCGCTCCGCAGACAATCCGGAGGGCCATTCGACCCTGACGGAAGTCGATGCGACCTTTCTCGCGGAGTGCCTTGGGATGCCTGCGCCGAATCTCGGCCTGCTATGGCCTCCACGCAGACGAACGGCGCCGCGACGCAGAGCCGGATCGAGACCGACTCGATGGGCAAAATCGACGTCCCCGCCGACAAATATTACGGCGCGCAATCAGCGCGCTCGCTCATCCACTTCGACATCGGTGACGATTCGACGCCGCGCGACGTGATGCCGCGCGAGATCATCCGCGCGATGGCAATCCTCAAGAAGGCCGCCGCGCTCGTCAACCGCGATCTCGGCAAACTCGACGAAGAGAAGACGAAGCTGATCGCGCAAGCGGCCGACGAGGTGATCGCCGGGAAGCTGCAGGATCACTTTCCGCTGCGCGTCTGGCAGACCGGATCGGGGACGCAGACGAACATGAACGTGAACGAGGTCATCTCGAACCGCGCGATCGAGATCGCCGGCGGCGAGATGGGATCGAAGAAGCCGGTCCATCCGAACGATCACGTCAACATGTCGCAGTCCTCGAACGACACGTTTCCGACCGCGATGCACATGGCCGCAGCGGAGGCGATGGTCAAGATGCTTCCGGCCGTCGAAGCGCTGCGCGATGCGCTCGACGCGAAAGCCAAACAGTGGGCGAACATCGTCAAGGTCGGACGCACGCACCTGCAGGATGCGACGCCGCTGACGCTCGGCCAGGAGTTCTCCGGCTACGTCAGCCAGCTCGACCGCGATCTGAAGCGCTGCCGGCTAGCGCTCGACGACCTGTACGATCTCGCGATCGGCGGGACCGCGGTCGGCACGGGCCTCAACGCGCATCCCGAGTTCGCCGAGCGCGCCGCCAAGAAGATCGCCGAACTGACCGGGATGCCGTTCCGCTCGCATCCGAACAAATTCGCCGCGCTCGCCTCGCACGATGAGGTCGTCTTCGCGTCGGGCGCGCTCAAGACGCTGGCCGCGTCGCTGATGAAGATCGCCAACGACGTTCGCTGGCTCGCATCGGGTCCGCGCGCCGGCATCGGCGAGCTGATCCTGCCGGAGAACGAGCCGGGCTCGTCGATCATGCCCGGCAAGGTGAACCCGACGCAATCGGAAGCGATGACGATGGTCTGCGTCCAGGTCTTCGGCAACGACGTCGCGATCGGCTTCGGCGGCTCGCAGGGCAACTTCGAGCTCAACGTCTTCAACCCGGTGATGATCTACAATTTCCTCCACTCGTGCCGCTTGCTGCAGGACGCGTGCACGATGTTCCGCGAGCACGCGATCGAAGGGCTCGAAGCGAACGAGCCGGTGATCGCCAAGTATCTCGCCGAATCGCTGATGACGGTCACGGCGCTCACCCCGAAGATCGGCTACGACAAGTCTGCCGAGATCGCCAAGAAGGCCCACCACGACGGCAGCACGCTCAAGGCGGCGGCGCTCGCGCTCGGCTACATCAGCAGCGAAGACTTCGACGCCGTCGTCGTCCCCGCGGAGATGACCAAACCGAAGTAACCGCCCCCTCCCCTTGTGTCATGGCGGTACAAGGGGAGGGGATCTTTCGCCTGAGGTGGACTGCGAGGGGTTGCCGACAGGCTCGGACCCTCGAGGGGGCGTAAGGCGCTGGGATATGTTCGTGCGGCGCTTTCTCGCCGGCGTGCTCCTGGCCGGGCTCGCCGCCTCAACCCTTGCGGCTGCGCCGCGCGATAGCCGGCAGACCAAAGCCGACCAGCCGGCGACCCCGCCGCCTGGGATGGGGGTTCGGGTGTTCGCGCGCGCCGACGCGCACGGAGAAGTGGCTCAGGCGCCTTCGCCCGCGGCGGCGGCGTCAGGCGCGCCGGCCTCGGGCGCCGGGCCCGCCGGGCCTTCGCTCGAGATCGCCCAGCGCGCGCGCGCCGAGTTCGAAGCCCACCGGGCCGGGAAGATCGACCGTTCGCACTACACCCCGGAGATGAACGGTGTCATCACCGACGCGCGCCTCGCGGAAGCAGCGACCGAGCTCCAGACCCTGGGGATGGTGAAGAGCTTCGTGCAGGTTCGGCGCATCACGCACGGCGGATCGTCGATGTACGTCTTCCGGATCGAATGCGACAACGCGCCGGTCGTCGAGGAGACGATCGGGTGGAACGCCGACGGGAAGGTCGACTACCTCGCGTTCGGCCCGGTTCGGTGACCGCGGACCCACTCGACCCCTCCGCAACCGTCCCCGACGCCACCGTCTTCTTCCGCCGCTGGCGTGAATGGAGCGACGCGGCGCGCAGCGAGGTCGTGCATGCGCGCGACTTGCGCTACGGCCCGACCGGCGACGAGACGCTGGACCTGTTCGTCCCGCACGCCGGCGCACCGCTGGTCGTCTTCTTTCACGGCGGCTACTGGCGCCGGCTGCACAAAGATGACGTGACGTACGTCGCGCGCAGCCTCGCCGCGCACGGCATCGCGACGGCGGTCGTCAACTACGGTCTCGCTCCCGCGTTGCGGCTCGAGGAGATCGTCGCGCAAGCGCGCCGCTCGGTCGCGTGGCTGCGCGCGAACGGCGCCGCGCACGGCGCCGACCCGAGCCGGCTCGTGCTCGCGGGTCACTCCGCCGGCGGCCAGCTGGCGGCGATGTGCGCGGTCGACGGGCCGGCGGCCGCGGTTGTCACGCTCAGCGGTTTGCACGACATGCGCGCGGTCGCCCGATCGTTCGCGAACGAGTGGCTCGCGCTGGACGAACCGCGCGCGGCGGCGCTCAGCCCGACGCTGCTCGCGCCGGCGCAGCCGTGCATCGTCTTCGCATCGGCCGGCGAACGCGAGACGGACGCGTTCAAAGCGCAGGGGCGCGAGTTCGCCGAAGCCTGGCGCGCGCGCGGCTGCGAGGCGACGTACGAAGACTCTCCAGGCGACAATCACTTCACGATCTGCGACCGCCTCAACGATCCGGACGACGCGCTGGTCGTCCGGATCGCCTCGCTCGCGAGAGCCTAGCAGGCTGCTGAAAAACCCCCGGCGCCGTCTCGAACCCGCCTGTTCCGCCGAAAGCTTCGTCGCTCTTCGGTCACAACGCTATGGCGTTGCTCCCTCATCGCTCCTCGTTTCGACGAAACATTCGGGCCCGATCCGGACACCGCGGGTTTTTCAGCAACCTGCTAAGCCGAACTAGACGACTTTTGGGGTGTAGCCGGTGCGCGGTGCCGGATGCTGCGCGGCCAGCGCCGTGGTCGCCGCCTTCGCCCACGGGGAATCGGCGTTGCCGTCGGATTCCGCGGCCGGCACTTCGGCGACGATGTCGTACATGAAGTCCGACTTCGCGAACGCCTTCGACGAGATGCTCGCGCCGGCGTACACGTCCTGTGCGCACTGATGATCCCAGCCGTGATAGACCGACTTCGACGATTTCGCTCCGTCGAAACTGTAGTTCTCGAACGCGGCCGAGAGCTTTTCGGCGTCGGTCGTGCCGGCGGAAAGGATGCGCTCCGTCAGCGAGTGTGCCGCCATGTAGCCGAGGTAGTGCCGCGCCGAGATCGGGCCGCTGATGTTCTTGCGCAGCCGCGCGGCGAGCTTTCCGGCCGAACCCGAGACGCTCGGCGCCCACAGCACGGGGAACGTCGCGCCGACCACCTCGTCGAGCGGCAGCGCTTTGTAGTAAATATCTTCCAGCGAAACGCCGGCGAGCTTCATCTTCTTGTTCAGGCCGAATTGCACCCATTGTTTGGCGGTGTTCGCGGCGTCGAGCCCGCTGTTGCAGAGCATCAGCACGTCGGCGCCGCTCGAGGCGACCTTCGTCAGCACCGAAGAGAAGTCGGCGGTGCCGAGCGGAACGACGTCGTGCGCGACTTCCGTGCCCCCGGCGCGGCGCAGCGCTTCGGTGCATTGCGCGTAGGCGTCTTTGCCGAGCGCGTAGTCGGCTTGGATGAAGTACCACTTCTTGCCCAGCGCGAGCGCGCGCCGCAGCACCGGCGCGAGAATCATGCGCGCGTTCGGGCCGAAGCGATAGCTCAGCTTCGAAGCTTTGGGGCCGGTGAGCGAGGAGTCTTGCGGCCCGAGCATCAGGTTGAAGACACCGGATTCGAGCGCGATCGCCGCGACCGCGGCACCGTTTGCCGACGATGTTCCGCCGAACAGCACGTCGACGTTCTCTTGGCCGATCAGCCGGCGCGCCTCCGTCGTCGCGACGGCCGGCTTCGAGGCGTCGTCGCCGTAGGCGAATTCGAACTTGACGCGGCCGGAACGGTTGGCGTCCTCGAGCGCGGCGAGCGCACCGGCCTTGTGACACGCGCCCAGGTCCGAGAACACGCCGCTGAACGATTCGAGAAAGCCGATCTTGACCGTCGCGGCTGGTCCGGCGGCCAGGGTGAAGCGGGGGACGGCGAGTGCGGCGCCTGCGGCGGCACCGGCGGCAAGGAACCTCGTGCGTTTCATCGGTCCTCTTTTCTGGTGGGCTAGGAAAGCACGGCCGGAAGGTCCGGTTCGATGCCGTGCGCGTACAGCCAGTCCGTTTCGCTGTAGTCGCGCGGATTCCGGGTGGCGAGACGCGTGTTGCGAAGCGAAGCATCACCGAGCGGCATGTGCCAGTAGTCGCCCCACGCCCGCGCCGTCGTTTGCACGAGCGCCGTCCGCGGGACGCGCGCCCGTTCGTACGCGGCGAACGCCGCGTCCACGTTGCCGGGATGATCGGCCAGCGCATGACCGAGGGCGACCGCGTCCTCGAGCGCCTGCGCGGCGCCCTGGGCGAGATACTGCAGCATCGGGTGCGCGGCGTCGCCGAGCAGGGTGATGCGATGGCGTGACCAGCGCGCGATCGGGAGCCGGTCGAACATCGGCCAGCGGCGATTGCGCCGGAACTTCGTGAGCGCGCCGCGCACGGCCGCCGTCGCAACGCCGAAGTGCCCGTCGAGTTCGTCGCTCGTCCCCCAGTCGTCCGAGTCCGCCCGGTAGCGGTCGCTGCGGAATACCGCGACCTGGTTGTAGAGTTCGCCCCGCCGCACCGGATACTGCACCAGGTGCATGTTGGGGCCGGTCCACAACATCACGTTGTCCAGCCCGGCGTGGCTCGACATCTGCTCGATCGGGATCGCGCCGCGATAGGCGACGTACTCGGAGCAGATCGGCTCGCCGTCGTCGACCAGCGCTTTGCGCACCGTCGACCACAGGCCGTCGGCCCCGATGAGCACGTCCGCTTCGTACGTTGATCCGTCGCCGCACGTGACGCTCGCCGTCTCGATTCGATCGTCGACGGCGAGGACGTCTTTGTTCGTCTCCAGCGTAATGAGCGCGTTGGCGCGGCAGGCCTCCAGCAGCACCGCCAAGAGGTCGCTGCGGTGCATGACCATGTAGCGATGGCCGTACCGTTCGCAGAACGGCGCGCCCAGATCGAGCGAGGTGACCTGCTCGCCTGATATCGCGTCCATCCACACGATCCGCTGCGGAAACACCGCGAACGATTCGATCGCCGTGCGCACGCCAAGCGCGTCGAGCGCGCGCGACGCGTTGGGGGCGAGCTGCAAGCCGGCGCCGAGTTCACCGAATTCGGGCGCCTTCTCGATCACGCGCACTCTCAGGCCGCGGTTGGCGAGGGCGAGCGCGACGGCGAGGCCGCCGATGCCCCCGCCGGCGACGAGGACCGGGACGCGCTCCGTGGCGCTCACGCGACGCTGGGCTCGCTCGCGGCGTGACCGGAGACCAGCGCTCCGAGCAGGCGGAGCAGCGCGGCGCGCTCCGGCGCGGTCAACGGATCGAGGATCCGCTCCTCGGAGCCGGCGACGGCGGGATCGGCGGCGGCCAACAGCTGCGCACCCTCGGGCGTGAGTTCGAGCCGCTTGGTGCGGCGGTCGCTCGGGCCGGCTTCGCGGCGGACCAAGCCGCGCGCTTCGAGACGTTCGAGGACCAGCCCCAGCGTCGATTTGTCGAACGCGACCGCACGCGACAGGCGCGTCGCGTCGATCCCCGGATAGGCGCGAATCGCCGTGAGCGCCGCGTACTGCACCGGCGTGATCCCGAAGGCCGCCACGTCCGCGGCGAAGATCCCGCCGGCGATCTGGTGCGCGCGCCGGATCAAATGGCCCGGCATGCCATAGAGCCGGGACATCGCGGCGGGCTCGGCCGCCGCCGGCGGGCGAGAACGCGCACGCGGCATATTAGGCAGTATACGGACTATCCGCATACTGTCAAGTGCCGAAAGGCCGCCGCTTTCAGACGTCGGGGTCGAGCTGCATCAGCCCGAACAGGTTCCCTTCGGTGTCGCGCGCGTAGCAGAAGCGGCCGACGGACGGAATGATCATCGGCGGCGCAACGACGCTCCCGCCGTGCTTCTCGACCTTGGCGATCGCGAGGTCGAGATCGTCGACGCCGACCGTGTTGGTCGTCGCGCTGACGGTCCCGCGCGGCAACAGCGCGCCGTTGATGCCGGAGCCTTCGCCCGTCTTCACGTTCCAATAGTCGATCGGGCCGTCCCATTTGCTGATGCGCCAGCCGAACGCCGCCTCGTAGAACGCGACCGCGCGCTGCGGTTCGTCGACGGGGATCTCGAAATGGATCACGCGATTCGACATGACGTGCTTCCCTTCGATCGGGACGCCCGGATCAGCTCAGCCGCTTCACCAGGTGGCGGTGCCCCGGTCCGTAGCCGAGGCGTTCGTAAAACCGGTACGCTTGCCGGTTGTTCTCGACGACGTTCAACGTGACGAGATGATACCCGCGCGCGGCGGCCCACGCCTCGACGGCCTCCATCAGCCGTGCGCCGATCCCCTCGCCGCTGCGCGCCGCGGCGATCTCCGAGACGTG
>JAQBPL010000101.1 GCA_028287545.1 Vulcanimicrobiota bacterium
CGACCGTCTGCACGATCGCGAGGTCGTCGGTCAACCGATAGACGCCCGCGTCGTCGCTGGTCGCGATGCCGACCAGCACGTTCGGGTCCGTCGGCGCCGGCAGCCCGCGCAGCGCCCGCGCCAACTCCGACGCGGGAACCTTGGCCGCGCAGCCCGCGCACGCCGAGAGTGTCGTGAGCCTGACGCGTCCGGGGGACTCGATCATACTCTCCGAATACCACCCCGAACGTCCAACTTCCGCCGGAGGCTCCGTGTCCAAGAACCTGCTCTTCATCCCTGGTCCCGTCACCGTCTCGGAGGCTGTGCTGACGGCCGCCGCCCAGCCGATGATCGACCACCGCGGACCGGAGTACAAGGCGCTCCTCGGCCGCTTGGGCGAGCGGTTGAAGCCGGTGTTCGGGACGGAACGCGGTGAGATCTTGGTGCTCGGGTCGTCGGGGACCGGCGGTCTCGAAGCGGCGGTGGGCAACCTCTTCGGTGAGGGCGACCGGCTTCTGGCGTGCCCGATCGGCGTGTTCGGCGAACGCCTGATCGCGATCGCGCGCACCTTCGGGTGCGAGGTCGACGTGCTCGAAACGCCGTGGGGCAGTGCGGTCGATCCGGCGGCGCTGCGCGCGAAGCTCGCCTCCGCCGCGGGCGAGGCGCGCTACAACGGCATCCTGCTCACGCACAACGAGACCTCGACCGGCACGCAGAACGACATGGCCGCCCTCGCCGAGGCGATTCGCGGGCACGGCGCGTACGTCGTCGTCGACTCGGTCAGCGGTCTGGCGGCGGGCGAGTTCCGTATGGACGAGTGGGGCTTCGACGTCGTCGTGACGGCGTCGCAGAAAGCGCTCGCCGTTCAGCCGGGTCTCGCGATGGTCGCGGTCGCCCCGCGCGCGTGGGAGAGGATGGACGCGAACCTGGCGCCGCGTTTCTACTTCGATTTGAAGAAGGCGCGCGACTTCGCCGCGCTCGGACAAACGCCGTGGACGCCGCCGGTGTCGATCGCGTTCGCGCTCGACGTCGGGCTCGCGGAATTCGAACGCGCCGGCGCGCCGAGCGTCTGGGAACGTCACGCGCGCTACGCGCAGGCGATCCGCGCCTGCGCGACCGCGCTCGGACTCGAGATCTTCTCGAAGGACGGCGCGCATTCGGTCACCGTCGTCGCGATTCGCCTGCCGGCGGGGGTCGACGGCGACGCGATCCGCAAAGCGCTGCGCGAAGAGCGCGGCGTCGTGATCGGCGGCGGCCAAGGGAAGCTCAAGGGTCAGATTCTGCGCATCGGCACGATGGGCGACCTCACCCAAACCGACGTGCTGGGCGCGCTCGGCGCGCTCGAGATTGCGCTGCTCGAAGCCGGCGTCAAAATCCAAATCGGCACCGGCGTCCAAGCCGCCCTCAAAGTCTTCCTCGAAGCAGAGCAGCCGGCAGCGGTCTGATGTCATTGCTCGCAATGACAAAGATTTAGAACGCGCGGCGGAAGCGGCGCTGTTCGCGTTTGGTTTTTTGCCAGGCGTCGCGCCACGCGGCGCGGGCGTCGAGGGCGGTGAGCGTTTCCAGCGCGGCGAGTTCGCCGGCGAGGAAGGCGCGCTCGACGTCACGGGCCAGCGTGCGAAGCCGCTCGCAGGCGACGACGGCGTCGTGCCCTTTGCCGAGAATCGACTGGAGGCCGGCGACCGTTCGCGCGAGCGCGCGTGCCGGACGGCCGACGATCGGTTCGACGGCTTCCGCGGCGTAGCGGACGCGTTTCGCGGCGATGCGGATCGCGTGCAGCTCGCGATCCGACGGCGGCCGTGTCCGCTTGCGGATGCGTTTGCGCAGCTTCGTCCAGGCAGCCTCGACGATCCCCGGAATCGCGTCGCACGCCGGCTCGTTCGCGCGTTCGTTGAACGGCGGACGCTTCGCCGCGTCCACGAGGGTCTGCAGCAGCGGGACGTAGCGTTCGTCGCGCAGCATCGCGCGCATGCCGTCGTAGGCTGCGTCGCGCGCGGTGCGCAGCGGTGCGAGCGCGTCTTCGAGGTGACGGCGGTCGCTATCGGGTAGCGCTTCGCTGCGGCGCCGCAGGCCCTCGATGAGGACGTCCGCGTCGCGCGCGCTCGAGAGCCCGTCCTGCAGCCACCGCAGCCGTTCCCCCAGATCGCACGCCCATGCCGCGTCGAACAGCGGCATGAACGTCCGCAGATCGCTGCGCAGCCGGCGCACCGCGACGCGTGCGTCGTGGATCGCCGCTTCGTCGGCGTGCAGCCGCAGCTTCGCGTCGTAGCGCACGATCCGCTCGACCGATCCCGCCAGCGCCGCCCGCACGACGTCGCCGATGCGCGCGCCGGCGTCGAGCGCCGTCAGCGCGATCTCCGGTTCGCGAGCCGCCTCGCCGATCGCATAGACGTCCTTGGGGACGGGATCGGGTTTCCCCGCGCCGGCGCCGCGCAGCAGCGCGCCGAGTTCGTCCAGAACGGCGTCGGGCGTCCCGTCGGTCAGCTCGATCTCGACCTGCCGGAAGCGGCGCACGACGTGCGTGCCGGTGACGACGCGGACGTCGTCCTCGACGACCTCGGCCAGATCGTCTCCGCCGTCGGAGAGGACGTGCCGGCTCGTGCGCAGCGTGCGGAGTTCCGCGACCGGTTCGGGCACCGCACCCCGCAGGTACGCCGTCGCGAGGTCGAGGGCGTCGTCCGGAACCATCGACCCGTCGCCCGGAAAGACGTGCTCCTCGCGGAACATCGCTCGCGACTCCGTTGGAACGGGAATCTTCAGCGTCCAGCCCTCGCCGCGGCGGAAGCGCAGGCTGCAGCCCCAGCGCGCGAGGCGGAGGTCGGCGCTGTCGAAGTAGACCGTGTGCAGCCGCTTGAACCCGGCCGGCGCAGCGACGTAACCGTTGAGCCGCGGCTGCAGGCGCGCGAGCGAAAATGTGTCGGGCGGTCCGAGTTTGAGTTCGCGCTCCACGACACCGTCCATGCGTTGCCTCCGACTCCTAAAGACTACCACGGACGAGCGGCGGGCCAGCGGGCGAGCGCCCTTCGACAAGCTCGTCCTTCGACAAGCTCGTCCTTCGACAAGCTCAGGATGAC
>JAQBPL010000282.1 GCA_028287545.1 Vulcanimicrobiota bacterium
ACGACGTGCAGAACGCGGTCAACCTCGCCCAGGGCAGGCTGCCCAACGAGGTCAAGCTGACCGGCGTCACCGTCGCCAAGAACTCCGGCACGTTCGTCATGGCAATCGGTTTCACGTCCACCGACAAGCGGTGGGATTCCATTTACATGACCAACTACCTCGAGAACAACGTCGTCAACGACATCAAGCGCGTCGTCGGCGTCTCGGACGTGCTCGTGTTCGGCGAGCGCAAGTACGCGATGCGGCTGTGGGTCGACCCGAAAAAATTGGCCGACAACAACCTGACCGCCGGCGACGTCGTGACGGCGCTGCAGGGACAGAACGTCCAGGTCGCCGCCGGCTCGATCGGTGCGCCGCCGACCAACGGCAATCAGCCGTACGAATACAGCGTGCGCGCGATCGGCCGTCTCACGAGCTCGACGGAGTTCGCCAACATCATCCTGCGCACGACGCCTGACGGCGGTTTCGTCCGCGTCTCCGACGTCGGCCGGGTGACGCTCGGCGCCGAGAGCTACGGCGGCGGGCTGTGGTTCAACGGGCACGACGGCGTGGGTCTGGGCGTGCTGCAATTGCAAAGCGGCAACGCGCTCCAGGTCTCGAAGCAAGTGCGCGACACGCTCGACCACCTAGCGGCGAAGTTCCCGACGGGAATGTCGTACCGCGTCGCTTTCGACACGACGGAGTTCGTGCGCGAGTCGATCAAGGAAGTGGTCATCACGCTGATGATCGCGATCTTCCTGGTCGTGCTCGTCATCTTCTTGTTCTTGCAGGACTGGCGCACGACGCTGATCCCGGCGCTGACGATCCCCGTCTCGCTGATCGGGACGTTCTTCCTGATGCAGGTGCTGGGGTTCTCGATCAACCAGCTCACGCTCTTCGGCCTGACGCTGGCGACCGGGCTCGTCGTCGACGACGCGATCGTCGTCATCGAGAACATCGCGCGCTTCATCCAGGAGAAGGGCATGCCGCCGCTCGAGGGAGCGCGCGAAGCGATGGCCGAGATCCAAGGCGCCGTCCTCGCGTCGTCGCTGGTGCTGCTCGCCGTCTTCGTCCCCGTCGCGTTCTTCCCGGGCACGACCGGCCAGCTCTACAAACAGTTCGCGTTGACGATCGCCTGCTCGATCACGATCTCGCTGTTCTGCGCGCTGACCTTGACGCCCGTCCTCTCGTCGCTGCTCCTCGGCCGCAATACGAAGCGCGAGCCGCGCCTCTTCCGGCCGGTGAACCGCGCCATCAACGCGACCCGCTCGGGCTATCGCCGCCTGCTGCCGCTCATTCTCGACAGCCGGATCCACGTCACGCGGCGCTTCTCGATTGTCAGCCGTTACCTCGTGCTGGCCGTGTTCGCCGGGCTGCTGGTCGTGACGGGCTGGTCGTACACGCACGCGCCGACGGGCTTCATCCCCGACGAGGATCAAGGCTTCGCGATCATCGCGATGCAGGCGCCGCCCGGCGTGTCGATCGACTACACGCACCGGTACCAGCGCAAGATCGAGGCGATTCTCAAGCAGCAGCCGGAGGTCGAGGACGTCTTCGACGCCGCCGGTTTCAGCTTCACCGGCAACGGCTCGAACTACGCGACCATGTTCATCCGCCTCAAGCCTTGGGGCGAGCGTCCCGGCGCGCAGCACCGCATCGATGCGGTGCTCCAGCGGATCAACATGGCGCTGTACTTCACGCCGGGCATCCAAGCGTTCGCGCTCAACCCGCCGTCGATCCCCGGGCTCGGTTTCCAGGGCGGCTTCGACTACCAGCTCGAGGATCGGGGCGGTGCCGGCATTCCCGCACTGCTCGGCTCCGCGTATCAGATCATCGGGCCGGCCAACGCGCCCAACAGCGGTCTCTTCCGCGTCTACACCACGTTCCGCAACGACAAGCCGACGGTGCTCGTCGACGTGAACCGCCCGCACGCGCTCTCGCTCGGCGTGCCGCTGACCGACCTGTTCACCACGATGCAGGTCTACCTCGGCTCGGTGTACGTGAACGACTTCGACATGAACGGCAAGGCGTACCGCGTGTACGTGCAAGCCGATGCGCCGTACCGCTCGCGGGTGAGCGACTTGAACACGATCTACGTTCGTTCGAGCACGCCGCAGGTCGTCAACGGCGTGCAGCAGCCGGCACCGGCAATGCCCGTCGCGTCGCTCGTGAACATCCGCCAAACGCAGGGACCGCAAAACATCACGCACTTCAACCTGTATCGCTCGATCGACATCTCCGGCGGCCCGGCACCCGGCCATGGTACCGGCGAAGCGATCAACACGATGCAGACCCTCGCCTCGCATCTGCCCCCGGGTTTCGTCGGCGAGTGGAGCGGCATCTCGCGCGAGCAGATGGAGTCGGGCGGCCAAGCCGCGCTGATCTTCGGCCTCGGCATCCTCTTCGTGTTCCTCGTCCTCGCGGCGCAGTACGAATCGTTCGCCGACCCGCTGATCATCCTGTTCGCCGTCCCGCTCGGGCTGCTCGGCGCAATCGGTTCCCTCGCGATCCGTCACATCACCACCGACGTCTTCGCGCAAGTCGGCTTCGTGATGCTCATCGGGTTGGCATCGAAAAACGCCATCTTGATCGTCGAGTTCGCGAACCAGCTCCGAGAACAAGGGCTGGACGCGGTCACGGCGGTCCGCCGCGCCGCCGAAACGCGGCTGCGTCCGATCCTCATGACGTCGATCGCCTTCGTCCTCGGCGTCACGCCGCTGGTCTTCGCCACGGGCGCCGGCAGCGCGTCCCGCAACTCGCTGGGGACCGCAGTCTTCGGCGGGATGATCGTCTCGACGATCCTCAACCTCGTCATCACCCCGGTGCTGTACGTCCTGATCGCGAATCTCGAGGACCGGCTGGGCTTCGGCCGCGGGAAGCATCAGGTTCACCCGGCGGTTGGTTCAGGTGACGGCGTCACGGGAACTCCGGCTCCTGAGGCTGCTACCGTCTAGCCCCCATTGTTGCAGCATCGTGGCGCGGCGGGTGCGCTGTGGTGCTGCTGCGACGGGGACGCTCCCGGCGCCCCATCCTGGGGCTCTGGTCGCTCGGTTCTCCGTCGCTCTCGGCCCTCCAGGCCTTCGCGACTCCGAAACGCCCCGCCGCAGCAGCACCACAGCGCACCCGCCTCCGGCGAGGTGCGCTTTTGCATGGTGGCGCGGGGAGATTGTCTCTTTTGCGATCGCAGAAAAATAAAATTGCAAACTCTGGAGTTGGCGCCGCGTGCGCGCGGCGCTATCCACTAGCGCTCTGTCACCCCGAGCTTGTCGAGGGGCCCTCGTCGCGCATCGCGCCTGGCGGCGAACGTTGATCGTGAGGCACCATTGGTGACGAGGGCCCCTCGACGAGCTCGGGGTGACAATACGCCACGATTGTGCAAAGCGGAACGCCACGATTCTGCAACGCGGAACGCCACGATCGTGCAAAGCGGAACGCCACGATTGTGCAAACGCGCGAGCCGCGTCGCAGGAGCCGCCACGATCGTGCCGGGTTGGGCGGGCGCGGGATGGTGCGGTGGCGGGGCGTTTGCGGAGTCGCGGAGCGCTGGAGGCGCGGGAGCGACGGAGCAACCGAGTGACCGGAGCGCCATGGATGGCGCGCAGGGAGCGTCCCCGTCACCACACCATCCCGCGCCCGCCCAACCCACGCCACCCAAACGAAGGACCCCCGGATGCGACGCAGGCGAGACCTTATCCAGCCAGCAGTTCGTTCTCCGGAACACCAACGGCGTCGTTCGCCGTCGGGTCGTAGGCCGCGATCGCGTATTCCGCCAGCATGCGCTGCGCGTTGAAGTGCGAGCCGTTGAAGGCGATCGCCGCGCGCATCACCTCGAGGTACGCATCGCGGTCCTTGGTGTATGCCGGCAGAATGTGCTGCTCGAGCTGGTCGTAGAGCTGGTGCGCCGCCCAGCCGTCGTCGTCGCCGGTTGCGGCGTCGATCGACCAGCCGGTGACGCCGTCGATCGCGCCTTCCACCCACCAGCCGTCGACGACGCTCAATGAAGGGACGCCGTTGAGCGCCGCTTTCATCCCGCTCGTGCCGGAGGCTTCGAGCGGCGGACGCGGCGTGTTGAGCCACAGGTCGACGCCGGCCGTCAGCGCGCCGCCCCACGTCATGTCGTAGCCTTCGACGAAGACGATGTCGACGATGCCGGCGAGTTCCGTTCCGGTGTGGACGATGCGCGCGATCTGCGCCTTGCCGTCTTCGTCGTGCGGATGCGCTTTGCCGGCGAACACCAGCTGCAGGCCGCCGTGACGCTGCGCGAGCGCGGTGAGGCGGGCGCGATCGCGCAGGATGAGGTCGTTGCGTTTGTAGGCGGTCGAGCGGCGCGCGCAGCCGATGGTGAAGCGCTGCGGGTCCAGGCGGCGTCCGTTCGCGTGTTCGATCCGTCCGAACAGCTCGCGTTTCGCGGCGTCGTGCGCCGACGCGATCTCGCCCAGCGGAATGCCGATCGCTTGCCGGAGCGTGAAGTTGTCGCGGCGCCAGCCGGGGATGCGCCGGTCGAAGAGGTCGCGGAAGGGGCCCGACGTCCAGGTCGCGCCGTGTACGCCGTTGGTGATCGCGTCGATGCGGAACCCGGCGAACATCGTGCGCGCGACCTCGCCGTGCCGCATGGCGACGGCGTTGGCGAAGCGCGTCGCGCGCAGCGCGAGGTAGGTCATGTTGAGCGTGTCGTCGTGCACGAGCCCCGCGCTGCGCAGCGTGGCGATCCGTTCTGGACCCAGAACTTCCGTGGCGAGGTCGAGGCCGAAACGGTCGTGGCCGGCCGCGACGGGCGTGTGCGTCGTGAAGACGCAGCGCTCGCGCACGTGGGCAAGGTCGTGTTCGGCGGAGTAGCCGGCCCGGCGCGCCTTCTCGAGCAGCGCGAGGGCGAGCAGAGCCGCGTGCCCTTCGTTGAGGTGGTAGGTCGTGATGCGGTCTTCGCCCAGCGCGTGCAGCATCGCGACGGTGCCAAGGCCGAGCAGTGCTTCCTGCTCCAGCCGGTAGCGGTGGTCGCCGCCGTAGAGGCGGCGGGTCAGCGAGCGCGCCTCGGCGTCGTTCTCGTCACGATCGGTGTCGAGAAAGTAGACCGGAACCGCCTGGCCGTCGCAGCCGACGACGGTGTAACGCCAGGCGCCCACGACGACCGGCCGGCCGGAGATCTGCACGGTGATTGCGACCGGGAGGCGTTCGAGGGCGTCCTCGGGACGCCAGGTCTGCGGCTCCTCCCGCTGGTGGCCGCCCTCGTCGAGGCGTTGGCGGAAGTAGCCCTCGCGGTAGAGCAGGGTCACGCCGGCCATCGGATAGCCCGCATCGGCCGCGGCGCGAATCACGTCGCCCGCCAGCACGCCGAGGCCGCCGCTGTACGTGGCGACCTCGGAGGCAACGGCAATCTCCATCGAGACGTAAGCGACGTAGGCGTCCTTCATCGTTCCTTCGTTCTGTTTCTGGGTCATGAGCCGGCGGCCGCCGGCTTCATCGTCTGGTATTCGGTGATCCATCGTTCGGTGCTGAACAGTCGCCCTTCCCGCCGTACGACGCGGAGCCGGCCGCGTTGCGCCGCTTTATAGAGCGCATCCGGCCGCCCTTTGGCCGAAAATGACGCCAATGGGCGGAGGGCGTCGGCCGCCTCGGAGGCGTCGCGAAGCCGCTCCAGAGCACGGGCCAAGGCGCGCCCCACGACGAGGGTAAGCGGTCCGGGATCGCCGGCGAGTGCGGCTGCCAGCCCTCCGGCGTAGGCGCGACGGCCCCGGGCGTCCAGGACGATCGGGGGCAAACCCCGTCGGTAGGCCAACAGGTTGGCAACGAGCCGCGCGACGCGGCCGTTCGCGTGCGGAAACGGCTGTAGGCGCACGAGCCGGGCGATGGCGAGGGCGATGGCGAGGGGCGCCGGGTCGTCGGCGCCGAGCGCGAGGCGCCCCACGTACGTCTCCGTCTCGAACGGAACGAGCCAGTGCGGCGGGGGGACGGTGCCGCCGGCGAGCGGCGGCATCGTCTTGGTGCGCCACGCGCCTGCGTCGTCGGCGATCGCCCGGGTCGCGAGCCGGTGCAGCGTGCGGAGGTCCTGACTCGTCACGGCGGTGCGGCGCGCGCCCTGCTGCGCGCTCCAGGCCGCAGCTTCGGCATAACCGCTGACGAGCAGATAGTCGGTCAGGCGGTGGCCGCCCACTGCGCGGCCGCGTTCGAGCAGCGCCCGCACCTCGACGAGATCGAGCGCGGCGCCGGCCAGCCGCGCCGAGCCGGCGATCTCGTCGCGCCGGAGGGCGGCATAGGCGTCCCGCAGCGCGGGCGAAGGCGGCGCGCTCCGCACGAATGCGGCGAGCGCTTCGATCCGCCCAGCGAGCTGTCCAATTCCCGCCATTGCATCGAGCATTGACAGCCGGCGAGCCGTGATCCTGTCCAATCGTCCTAACTTTGGTGAGAGTGGACATTTCCAGCACGCTGCGGCGACTGCGAGCGGATAGGATCGAGGGGATGGCAGATTATCTGGCTGCCCTGCGAGAGCGGGTCTTGGTCTTCGACGGAGCGATGGGCACCCAGCTGATGGCGCTCCACCTCAGCGACGACGATTTCGGCGGCGCGGCTTACCACGGCTGCAACGAAGCCCTGGTGCTCACCCGGCCCGATATGATCGAGCAGATCCACCGCGACTACTTCGCGGCGGGCGCCGATGCGGTCGAGACGGATTCGTTCACGGCCTCCCGGCTCAAGCTCGACGAGTACGGGCTCGGCGCGAAGACGTGGGAGATCAACCTGGCCTCGGCCCAGCTCGCGCGCCGGGCCGCCGACGCCTACTCCACCCCGGAGTGGCCGCGCTTCGTCGCCGGCTCGCTCGGGCCGACCGGGATGCTGATCTCGTCGTCCGATCCGGCGCTCTCGAAGATCACCTTCGAGCAGTTGGCCGAGATCTACCAGGAGCAGGCCGCCGCGCTCATCGAGGGCGGCGTCGACCTGCTGCTGCTCGAGACGAGTCAGGATCTGCTCGAGATGAAGGCCGCGATCGCCGGGATCACCCGCGCCTTTGCCGCCGGCTCGCGGCGCGTCCCGATCCAGGCCCAGGCGACGCTCGACGTCACCGGCCGCATGCTCCTCGGCACCGACATCAGCGCCGTGTGCGCGACCCTCGACGCGCTGCCGATCGACGTCATCGGCCTCAACTGCTCGACCGGGCCGTCGCATATGCGCGACCCGATTCGGTATCTGGTCGAATCGTCGCGCTGCTTCGTCAGCGTGATTCCGAACGCCGGGCTGCCCCGCATGGGACCCAAGGGCGAGACGATCTATCCGGAAACCGCCGAAGAGATGTCGCGCGAACTCGAAGCGTTCGTGAGCGAGCTCGGCGTCAACGCGATCGGCGGCTGCTGCGGCACGACGCCCGAACACATCGCGGCGTTTCGCGCAGCGGTCGACGCGCTAGCGAAGGCCGGGCACACACCGCGCATCCCCTCGCCGCAGCCGCTGCAGCTCGCGGCGTCCGCGATGACCTCCGTCGCGCTCAAACAAGAAGGCACGGTCCTGCTGATCGGCGAGCGCGTCAACAGCCAAGGCTCGCGCAAGATCAAGCGCCTGCTGCTCGCCGACGACTACGACGAGATCACGCTGGTCGCGCGCGCGCAGGTCGAAGGCGGCGCGCATCTGCTCGACATCTGCACCGCGCTCACCGAACGCACCGACGAAGACGGGCAGATGGCGACGATCGTCAAGCGCCTGGCCCAGTCGGTCGAAGCGCCGCTCGTCATCGACTCGACCGAACCGAAGGTCATCGAGGCGGCGCTCAAGATCTACGCCGGACGTCCGGTCGTCAATTCGATCCACCTCGAGAACGGCCGTGAGAAGGTCGACTCCGTGATGCCGCTCGTCAAGGAAGCGGGCGCGGCCGTCGTCGCGTTGACCATTGACGAAACCGGTATGGCGAAGACCGCGGAGCGCAAGCTCGAGGTCGCCCGGCGCATCCACGACATCGTCGTCGACGAGTACGGCATTCCGGCCGGCGCGCTGATTTTCGACGACCTGACGTTCACGCTGGCGACCGGCGACGCGGAGTACATCGACTCGGCGGTCGAGACCATCGAGGGCATCCGCCTCATCAAGCGCGAGCTGCCGGGCGTGCTGACGTCGCTCGGCGTCTCCAACGTGTCGTTCGGCCTCAAGCCGGCGGCGCGCCACGTGCTCAACTCGGTGATGCTGCATCATTGCACCGAAGCCGGGCTCGACATGGCGATCGTGAACCCCGCCGAGATCACGCCGTACGCCGAGATCAACGTCGAAGAGCGCGAGCTCTGCGAAGACCTCGTGCTCAATCGGCGGCCCGACGCGCTGCAGCGCGTGATCGAGCACTTCGAGGCGAAAGTCGTGCCGAAGGACGGCGCGCCCGTCGTCGCCGACGACTCCGACGCGCCGGTCGAAGTGCGCATCCACAACGCCATCCTGCGGCGTCGCAAGGACGGGATCGAGGCGAAGATCGACGAGGCGCTCCTGCAGCGCGGTCCTGTCGAGGTCCTCAACACGATCCTGCTGCCGGCGATGAAAGAAGTCGGCGACAAGTTCGGCGCGGGCGAGCTGATCCTGCCGTTCGTCCTGCAGTCGGCCGAAGTGATGAAGAAGGCCGTCGCGCACCTCGAGCAATTCCTGGAACGCAAGGAAGGGATGAGCAAGGGGATCATCGTGCTCGCGACCGTGTTCGGCGACGTGCACGACATCGGCAAGAATTTGGTCGGCACGATCCTCTCGAACAACGGCTACACCGTGCACGACTTGGGCAAACAGGTTCCGGTCGGCACGATCCTCGACAAGGCCGTCGAGGTGAGCGCGAACGCGATCGGCCTCTCCGCCCTGCTCGTGTCGACGTCGAAGCAGATGCCGACGCTGGTGAAGGAGCAAGTCTCGCGCGGTCTCGCCTATCCGGTCGTCATCGGCGGCGCCGCGATCAACCGCGACTTCGGCCGCCGCACCGCGTTCGCGCCGGAACGCTTCTTCGACCCGGGCGTGTTCTACGCGAAGGACGCCTTCGAAGGCCTCGAGCTGCTCGACGCGCTCACCGACGACGCCGCCCGCACGACGCTGGTCGATCGCGTGCGGATCGAATCCGAAGCGCTGCGGGTGAAGGATAGCGGAGCGGCGACCGCGCCGGCGATCTCCGGGCTCACGGCGCGTGCCGAGGTCGGCGTCGCCGACGTCCCGCTGCCGCCGTTCCTCGGCGCCCGCACGATCGAGCACGTCGACCCGCGCGAGCTATGGCCGTGCTTCGACCTCAAGAGTCTCTACCGGCTCTCATGGGGCGGCGCGAGCACGAAGGGTGAAGACTGGGAACGGCTCGTCGCCGAGGAGTTCGAACCACGTCTGCGCCGCTACGAAGCGCTGGCGGAGCGCGAGCCGTTGTTGGAAGCGCGCTCGGTGTACGGGTACTTCCCCGCGGCGGGCAGCGGCGACGACGTGATCGTGTTCGATCCGCAGCAGCCGAGCAAAGAGATCGCGCGGTTCAACTTCGCCCGTCAGGTCGGCGGCGAACATCTGTGTCTCGCCGATTACCTGCGCGAACCCGTCGACGGCGGCGCGAGCGACGTCATCGCGCTGCAGGTCGTCACGGTCGGCGAGGAGCCCACGCGCCGCATCGACGCGCTTCAGGCCGCGAACGACTACAGCGAGGCGTACTACCTGCACGGCTTCTGCGTGCAGTCGGCCGAGGCGCTCGCCGAACGCATGCACCACCGCATCCGCGCGGAGCTGGGCCTTCCCGAGGGCCGCGGCAAACGCTACTCGTGGGGCTACGGCGCGTGCCCCGACCTCGAGCAGCACGCGACCCTCTGGCGCCTGCTCGACGTCGAGAACGCGATCGGCGCCTCGCTGACCTCCGCCTTCCAGATCATGCCGGAGCAGTCGACCGCCGCAATCGTCATCCACCACCCGCGCGCCGCGTACTTCAACGCCGCCGCCGTGAGGGAACTAGCGGGGGTGTAGGACTCGCCCCCGAATCGTGGCTTAACCCAAGTAGCCGCTTTTCGGAAGGCTCGTTTATTCATGGTAGATGGTCGCACTTTTCTGCGTGTGCCGAGCCTTCACGCGCTCGTGCTGCTGGTATTTGCAGTGGGATGCGCCGGCGGTCACCCCGGCGCGGCGCCGCCCGTCCCCGCCAAGGCAGTGGGCGCCGAGCAAAAAGGCACGGCCGTCTTTCGCATCACGATCCCGAAGAAGGCCGCGAGCTCGGGAACGCGACGCCCCACCTACGTGTCGCCGGCGACGCAGGCGATGACCGTCGCGATCACCGGTCCGACGACGGTGAACCAAACGGTAGCGCTGACGCCCACGTCCGGCGGCTGCGCGAGCACCCTAGCGAGCACGCAGTGCACGCTGCAGCTCGCGCTCTCGCCCGGCAGCTATACCGCGACGCTCTCGACCTACGACGGCTACGACGCGGGGACGCAGACGGCGACCGGCAACGTCCTCTCGACCGGTCAGAACATTGCGTTTACGATCCTCGCGGCCCAAGCCAACGCGATCGCGATGACGCTCTCGGGAATTCCCGCGCAGCTCATTCTCACGCCGTTGACGCCGTTGACGACGGCGAACGGCGCCGGCTCGTATCACCTCGTCGGTGCGGGGAAGCATCCGTTCCTGGTCGAGGCGCTCGACGCCGACGGGAACGTGATCGTCGGCTCGGGAGCGCCGACCTTTACGGTCGGCGCGCCGACCGGGGTGCTGACGGCGTCCGCGGCGCAACCGGCGGCCGCGTCGCCGAACCAGTTCTCGCTCATCCCGCCGACGACGTTCGGAACCGGAACGGCGACGTTCGCGGTAGCGGCGACGTACGCGGGTCAGCCGACGGATGGATGCGCGCAGCCGGGCGCCGCGTGCGGCCCGGTGAACGTCGTCGTCGACATGGTGCGCGCGATCGTCGTCGCGAACTGCGGCACCTCTCCATGTCCCGGCGGCGCGGACTCGATCACGATCTATGCCGACGGCGGGGCCTCGCCGCTCCAAACGATTACCGGAGCCGCCATAAGCAGCCCGCAGAACGTTGTCGCCGACACGGCCGGCAACATCTTCGTGTACAACGCCGGGTTCGGCACGACGCAGGAGTTCTTGGCCCCGACGTTCACGCCGGGCCCAACGATCAACTCGCCCGGCGGCACGATGGCGATCGCCGGCGACGGAA
>JAQBPL010000133.1 GCA_028287545.1 Vulcanimicrobiota bacterium
GGTCGGTCTCGTCGAGCGCGCTGCGAAACTCGCGCTTGTCCCAAATGTGGTTGCCGGACGTGATGAAGTCGACGCCCGCGGCGAACATCTCCTCGGACGTCTGGGTCGTGAGGCCGAACCCGCCGGCGGCGTTTTCGCCGTTGGCGATCACCGCGTCGACGTGGTGCTGCTCGCGAGCGAACTCGAGATGCTTCTTGAGGACGTCACGCCCCGGCGAACCCATGACGTCGCCGACGGCGAGGATCGTGACGGTGGTCGGTGTTAGGATCGGGCCCTGGCTTTCGTACGTTTGCGGGCGTGCACGAAGTAGACGAGCACGCGCTGTTCCTCTCGAAACCCAACCAGCCGCTGGCGTTGCGCCGGATCGCGCAGAGCGTCGAGCCCGACCTCCACGAGTTCGTCCCGCGCCCCGGGGTCGTCGTCGACCGGGGCGACCGGTTCGTCGCGCACCAGCGCCTCACCGAACGAGTCGACGAACAGCGCGACGAGCAGGTCGAGTTCCTCGCGCGCGAACGAGCCGGCGTCGCGCGTCACGTGGACGAACGTCACGGCCGCGTCGCGATCGCACGTCACCGCGACGCGCTCCGGCTGCTCGCCGCGCAGGTCCAGCAGAGCCCGCACGTGTTCGGAGACCCGCTCGCCGAAGGCACGCGTCTGGCTGCGGTCGAGCTTGCGCCGCACGGCGAAGGAAAGCGTCAGCGTCGCGTCCGCCGGATTCGAGCGAACGCTGTGAAGTTCCGGGAAACGGACCAGCAGCGCGACGACCCGGTTCACGGTGTCGGCGGACTCGAAGGCGAGGCTACGCGGGGTCGTCATGGCTCTCTCTGGGCGGACGGCGGGTGGGGGGACGTTCATTCGGACCCCGCGGCGGCGGGGACCTGCGGGAGAAGCAACCCTCATCTGCGCCGCGGGGTGGCCGCGGCTAGTCCCTCCAGGACGCACCGGGGGCCCCGAGGGTGGCGCCGCTCGGCTGCTTTCCGGCGGACGGAATGGTGGGAACGATACGTGTGGAAACCCTTGAGGCTCGAGGGTGTATTCCCTCAGAAAACCTTTATGTCGCTTCCGACCGTCGCTCTGAGACGGCTGCGCACCCTCGCAGGGCTCGCCGCCGCCATCGTCCCGGCCTCGATTCTCGTCCATTTGGCGGCCGAGACGCTGTCGCTTGGCCGAGCGGCCCTGGGCCTCGATTTCGTCGTGCGGCACGTGTACCTCGCGGCGCTGCTCCTGGTTGGCCTCTGGGCCTTCTCACGGACCGTCGGCTTGGGACGGGGGCGCACCGAGATCCGGCGCCGCACGGCGCTCCTACGGGCCGGCCTGACCGGCCCACGGCGCAGGCTCGACCTCGCCGCACTCGTCCTCGGCAACCTCGCGTTCTTCGGCCTGACCCAGCTCGGCGAGGGTCTACCGATCCTCTCCGGCACCCTGTGGCTCGGCCTGGCGGCCGGGATCCTGGGCTCGCTCCTGGCCGCCGTCCTGGTCTACGCCTTCGGCCGCTCGATGGTCGTCGCGGCGATCGAAGCGCTGGCCCACGCGTCACGCCGTCCGCCGCCGGCCGTCCGGCGAGTACGGCCGGCGTTCCGCACCCCGCGCACGGCGGCGATCGCCTTCAGCCTCTTCATCCCAAACCGCCCCCCGCCGGCGGGTCCCTCGTCTGACTCATCACTGCATCAGAAAGGGACCCCGTGCTTTCATTTTCTCGCGCAGCGCTGTACGCGGCTGCGATCTTCCTCGGTTTCGCACTCCTTCTAGTACCATCGGGGCGCGCTCTCGCTCAGGCCACGACCTTCATCTCCGGCATCGTCACCGCCAACGACCAGCCGGTCGCGGCCGCGGCGGTGACGGCCACCGGTAGCAATCTCACCCTGCACACGAAGACCGACGCGCAGGGCAAGTTCACGTTCAGCGCCGTGCCGATCGGAACGTACAACGTCGACATCTCCGCGCCGAGCGGCCGCGCGTCGCTGCGCGTGGACCTCACCGGCTCGGGAACGACCGTCACCGTCGCGCTCACCAACCTCAAGGAAATCGGCCGCAGCGCCGTGAGCGCCCGGCCGCCGGCGCACGGTTCGGGAACGGACGTCAGCCTGTCCGGCGAAAACCTCACCCGGTCCCCGGCGAACGGCAGCCTCCCGGAACTGCTCATGCAGCTGCCCGGCGCGGCGCGCGGCGCGAACGGCGTCGTGCACCTCAACGGCGACCACGGCGACATCAACTACATCGTCGACGGCGTGCCGATCCCGCAAGAGCTCAACCGCAGCGTCGGGACCGAGTTCGATCCGAACGACCTCGCCTTCGTCGAAGCGCTGCAAGGCGCATATCCGGCGCAATACGGCGAGCGCTTCGCCTCCGTGCTCAACATCAACACGCGCAACGGCAGCGGTCCGCCGGGATTCACCGGCGACATCCAGGCCGGCTCGTACGGGTATGCCGATTCGACCCTCGGCTATCACACCAATCTCGGCGGCGGTTCGCTCGTCGCCGCGGTGCGCAACGAGCAAGGCAATCGCGGGCTCGACCCGCCGAACTTCGACTCACCGCACAACAGCTACAGCAACGCGAATCAATTCCTGCGCTACACGTTGCCGACCGGCCCGGATTTCCTCAACGTCACGGTGAGCCGCTCGTACCGGACCTATCAGATTCCGAACGACGTCGCCGGCGGTCAGCCGGCGAACACCGACGACAACCAGACGCAAGAGGACCTCTTCGCCGCGATGCAGTTCCGTCACCCGATCGGCGATCACGGTTCGCTCTCGTTCGGGCCGTCCTACAAGCGGTCGCGCATTCGGGATCTCGGCGACCCGGCCAACGACTTCACCTACGGGATCGCCTCGAATCCGGGAAATCCGGGCGATTGCGCGCAAGCGCTCTCCGCGACGGGTCCGGTCGTCGGCGGCGTCGTCACGAATCCCCAACCCAACCCCAACGTCTCCTACGTCAACGGTTCCTGCGGATTCTCGCTCTACAGCGACCGCACGGCCGTCGACGTCGGCGGCAATCTCGACTACGTGAATCACAGCGCGAAACACGACGTCGCCTTCGGCGGCCTCTACGACGCGACGCACGTCAGCAAGAACTACGCGGTCACGCTCCAGCCGGGGAACTTCCTCGCCCCGATCTTCACCCCCGGAACGCCCGACGCGGCGTACACCGTGGTCGACAACTCGCCCAACGTCGGGCATCTCACGGCTCTGTACCTGCAGGACAGCTGGCACATGGGTCCCGCGTGGCAGCTCGATTACGGTCTGCGCGGCGACGTCTTCGGCGTCTCCTCGACACAGTTCAACGTCGGGTATTCTCAGGTGAGCCCGCGGATCAAGTTGACCCGCACGTTCGGCGGGCGCAATAGCGTGTACGTCTATTACGGGCGGTTCTTCACGCCGTTCTCGCTCGAGAACGTCTCGCCGCTCGCGTCTTACACCCTGAACCTGCCGCTCCAGACCTCGGTCGCGCAATTCGACCTCAAGCCGCAGCGCGACTCGGTGTATGAGGTCGGCGGACATTTTGCCGTTGGGCGCGGCGATCTGGGCGTGCGCGTGATGCAAAAGAACGCGACCGATTTGATCGACGACACGCAGGTCGGCCTCACCAACCTGCACCAGGACATCAACTATCAGCTCGGCCGCATCGCGACCCAGACCGCGTACTATCAGCTCGGGCTCGCCCGGGCCGGCCGCTTCTCGGTCGCGCTCACGCACACGTACTCGGTGAACAAAGGCTGCGAGACGCAGCTCCTCGCGCCGTGCTTCGGATCCTCCGATGATTGGACGCCGGCCGATCACGACCAGCGCTGGGACCTCACCTCAGGGCTGCTGCTCAACGACCGGCACAACGGCTGGTTCTCGGTGTCCGCCGAATACGGCAGCGGGCTCTCGGCCGCCCTCAACGATAGCGGCGGAATCACGTGCGCGGGCGTAGACGGCAATTCCGGCGGTCCGTGCAAACGCACGCCGCACATCACGCTCGATGCCGAAAAAGGCTTCGGGCTCGGTCACGGCATGGCGCTCACGCTGCGGGTCGGAAACATCTTCAACGACCGCTACTTCGTGACGTACGCCAACGCGCAAGGCACGCACTATGCGCGCCCGCGCACGATCGACATGGGGCTGCGCTTCAACACCCGCTGAGGCGCATTAGCCCGGCGGCGTCGTCCGGGCAGTGATCGGGAGGGTGGCGCGGACGATCGTCCCGCCGCCCTCCGCACCCTCGACGGCGACGCCGCAGGCGAGCTTCTCGACGATCGCAAGCCCGCGACCCGATTCGGCGAGCGGGTCGGGGCGCGCCTCGGCCGGCGCGGCCTTGAGGCCCGGACCGTGGTCGCGAACGACGAGAACCGCCCGCTCCGAGCCGGCGTGCTCGAGCCGAACTTCGACCGCTCCGCGCGCGTGGCGCACGGTGTTCGCGACGAGCTCGCCGTAAATGAGCTCGGCTGCGTCGACGTCGGACGGCGGCTGCGCGATTCGGGTCAACTCGATGCGAAATGCCGGCCGCTCGCGCAGCACCCGTCCTGCCTCGTCTCGCACTCCCCAAATTACCGCCACGTCGCTTGCCCTCCGTTCGCTCACGATCCCATCGTACCGACATACGAGCCGCATGATGCGCCCGAGATTGGGGTGTCTTCGCTAGGCGCCGCGGTGTACGAGCCGGAGCGTCCCTTTGCGAGCGACCGAGCGCTCGAGCACTTCGAGCTGCTGAGGATGCCCGAAGCGGTAGCCTTGCGCTTCGTCGCACCCGAGCGAGGCGACGAACGCGATCTGCGCGTCGGTTTCGATCCCCTCGGCCGTGACGTGCAAGCCGAGCGCCTTCGCGACGGTGACGATCGAACCGACGATCGCCTGGTCGTACGTGTCGTTGGCGATGTCGCCGATGAAGGCGCGGTCGATCTTGAGGCCGTTGACCGGCAGACGCTTCAAGTACGCGAGCGAGCTGTAGCCGACACCGAAATCGTCGACCGCGACGCGCACGCCCAGCGCGCTCAGCCGGCGCAGCGTCGGAAGGACGCTGTCGTCGAGGGCGGCGTGCTCCGTCACTTCGACGGTCAGAGCGGCGGGCGGCAGATCGTGTTCGCTCAAGATCGCGGAGAGGACGTCCGGCAAGTCGGTTTCGCGCAGATCGCGCGACGCGAGGTTCACCGCCATGCGGAAGTCGGGGACGCTGCGGCGCAGCCGCATCGCGGCGGCGACCGCCTCGCGCATCACCCAGCGGTCGATCGCGACAATCGCGCCCGTTTCTTCCGCGATGGGAATGAACGAGGCGGGTTCGATGAGCCCGCGCGTCCGATGCTCCCAGCGCACCAGCGCTTCGCAGCCGACGGTGCGCTGCGTCTGGACGTCGACGATGGGCTGATACAGCAGCTTGAGCTCGTCGCGGCCGATCGCATGCCAGAGGTCGTTTTCGAGCGAGAGCCGGTCGTTCGCGGCCGATTCCAGCGAGGCGTCGAAGAAGGCGTGACGATTCCCGCCCAGCCGCTTCGCGCGGTACATCGCCGCGTCCGCATGGCCGACGAGCCCTTCGGCGGTGCGCCCGTGCTCGGGGAAAACCGCCGCGCCGACGCTCGCGCTGACGAACAGCTCGCGCCCCTGCACGCCGATCGGCGTCTTGAAAGCCCGCACGATGCGCAGCGCCGCCGCTTCCGCTTCCGCGATGTTCGCGACCTGGGGCAGCAGGATGATGAACTCGTCGCCGCCCGGCCGGGCGATGACGTCGCGCGGGTTGAGCGTCTCGCGCAGACGCGCCGCGACTTCGCGCAGCACGCCGTCGCCGACGCCGTGACCGAGCGTGTCGTTGATCGTCTTGAACCGGTCGAGGTCGATGTAGAGCAGGGCGAAACGGCGATCGTCGAGCGTTGCCGTCTCGAGCACGGCGTTGAGGCGCTGCTCGAGCGAGAGCCGATTCGGCAGGCCGGTGAGGCCGTCCCGATGCGCCGTATCGAACAGCTGCTGCTGCGCCCGCTTGAGTTCGGTGATGTCGAGCGACACGCCCACCGCGCCGACGACGCGTTTGTGCTCGTCGCGCAGCGGCTCGACGTGGTGGCGCAGCCAGCGCTCGCCGCGCGCCGTGACGATGCGGAGCGACTCGCCGGCGAAGACGTCTTCGAGGAGGTGCTCCGAGAGCAGCACTTCGCACGACTGATCGATCAGCGTTTCGGCCCGCATGTCGAGCTCCTGGAGCGCGCCGCCCGCGACCGCGGTGAAACGCGCGTCCCGGTCGGTGGTCCACAGCACCGCGTCCACGTTGTGCGTGACGAGCCGCAGGCGTTGTTCGTTGGCCTTCAGCAGCAACTCGGCTCGCATCCGCTCCGTCACGTCGCGCAGCGAGATCAGCGTCTCGGTGGCGGCCGGTTTCACCCGAATCTCGACCCAGCTCTGGGTGCGCGCGAACGCGTGCATGCGTTCGACGACGTTACCCGTACGGCGCGCGTAGCGGATGTCCGGCACGAGCTCCGAGCCCAGCGGATCGACCACGGTATCGAGGCCGCTTCCCACCAATTGGTCGGCGGTCGTGCGCAGCAGACGTTCCGCTTCCTCGTTGACGTGGGTGATGTTCAGCGACTCGTCGACGATGTAGATCCCGTCGCCGACCGCTTCGAGCACGTTGAAGCGGCGCTCGGTCGCGTCGGCCGCGTCGGCCCGCGCCGCCTGCAGCGCGGCGCGGAACGCGTACGCGCGCCAACCCAGCAGCGCCGCGGCGACGATGGCGCCCACCGCTATCGCCACGAATGCGGCGAGTATCAAGCCAAACCTCGGGTGCGGGCCTCGTGGAGCAATTCGCCCCGCGAAGCGACGCCGAACGCCTCGAAGATTTCTACGATCTGCCGTTCGATCGTATAAAGGCTGCGGCTGAACCGGCGCGAGAGGTCGGCGGGATCGGAACCGACCAGCAGTGCGCGCGCGATCTGGCGCTGCAGGGGTGAAAGCCGTCGCGGCAGCGCGTCTTCGCGGGCGACGGCATCGTCGGCCATCGTTGAGAGCGGACAGTCGGGATACCGCTGCGCATGCGCGATCGACGCCGCGCGCCAGCGATCCTCGCCGGTGGCTCCAGCAAGCGCCGAGGCGATGAGCGTGGCGCGATAGTGGTGGCTGGCTGAATTGTAGATCTCATACGCTTCGACGAGCGCCGGCACCGCGGCGTCGCGCCGGCCGAGCGTCAGGTCGATGAGGCCTTGCGCGTAGCGCGCCGCGGCGAGGGTGCGCCGGTCGCCGGCAATCGCGAGCGCAGGATTGACGTTCTCGACGCCCATCTGCGAATACATCGACGCGTAGCGCTGCGCTCGGCTCGGATCGATCAGCGCGTAGAGCGTGGCCAGGACGACCAGCACCTGGCGTTCTTCTCCGAACGTAGCTTCCCACCGAACGTCGCGCGCGATGCGATCCGCCTCATCGAGCTCCTCGAGCGCCCAGACCTCGTTGCGAGCGATCCGCGCGACGTACGCGCGATCCAGATGCGCCATGACGCGCCACGCGGCGGACGGCGCGAACCCATGGGCTTCCTTGAACGTCCATTGTGCGCGGCCGGACTCCCCGCGCATGAACGCATCCCATCCGAGGGCGCGCAGCGTCTCGAAACGATAGACGTTGACGTCCGGCGTCCAGGCGATGAGCGCGAGGGACTGCTGCGCGGCGAGAATCCCTTCTTCGTCGGCCGTCTCGAAAGAAACGCGCGCCAACGCGTGGAGGGTCACCGCGGCCGTGTACACGTCTATCGGCACGCCGTCCTGCGGCTCGCACGCCAACGACCGCTTGAGATCGAGGACTTGCGCACGGAAGTCGCCGTTGCCGGCGTGCAGCCACGCACGAACCGTGTAGACCGCGGCGACGATGCTCGCGTCGCTGTGCCCCAGAGCAACGCCGATCTCAGGCGCGTCCGGATTGCACTCGCGCCGGAACCACATCATCCGCAAATCGTGAAACGCCATCGTTGCCGGACCGTCCGGCACGGTGCTCGCCAACGCGCGCGCCGCCTCGAAGCGGGCCTTCGCCGACGGAAAATCGCGGACCGAGGCGTACAGGCGGCCGGCCTCGACGTCGCGGCCGAACCGCCCGGCGGCGGTGGTGAACACGTCGTCGGCACCGATGAGATACTCGAGCGCCGCAATGGGATCGCGCCGGCCGAGCGTCTCGGCCTTGAGCACGACGCCCTCTTCGGCGTTTGCCGGCTCCCAGTCTTCACACCGGTCGAGCAGCTCCAGCGCAGCATCGTACTGTGCCGACCGCAACGCGAACCGTGCGTCGCGGATCGATCCGGCCGTCATCCTGACGTCAGCCCCTCCGTGCACGTTCATCTCTCGCTTCAGTCGCTCAGCGCCCCAAGGTCGAGGACATCCGCCGGTGCCACCGTTATATCCGTGCTCGCACCGACCGGACCGCTCGCCCCTCGGGCGACGACCAGATCGCCGCCGTCCGTTAGATGGCTGTTGAGAACGGCGATGTGATACTGCCCCGGCTTGAGCGCGTGCAGGGCGAAGGAACCGTCAGGCTCGGTCACCGTCGTGTTGGCGACGGTTCCTTGGCGGTACGCGACCACCGTCGCATTTTCGACCGGCTCACCTGCCGCGTTGACGACCCGGCCGAGGACCCGCGCCGCCGAACGAGCGACCACGAGTTTCGGGCGCGCGTAGGCGTAATTCCCGCGCAGTGAAATCGATTCCAACACGTTGAAGTCCACGTCGACCGGCACTGCCTGCCCGGGAGCGCCGCTGGCGTCTACGGGCGCATCGAGGGCGACGATTTCCGGTTGATGCCGGCCGTGCGTCGCGAAGATCATCGGATAGGAGCGGCCGTCGATCGTGACGCTCGACTGCGTCGTGTCGACCAGCAGCCGAATCGTGTCGTACGAGCCCGCCGGCGGCGTCCCGCTCAAGAGCAGCGCGGTGCGTTTGAGCGTCAGCAGATCGATCGTTCGCGGGCTGGCGTACGAGACCAGGGGCTGCGCAACCCCACCGGCCACGACGTCCACGCCGGCGACGGCAAGGTAGACATGCGCGTCGCCCGACTTCGGCAGCGGAGCATCGTACAGGCTGACGTCCATGGACATGCGCGGAATTCCGCCAAGCGTGTCCCCAACGTGCCGCGTCTGCGAGCTTGGGACGACCGAAGCGGTCGAACCGGCCGTCTGGGATGCGCTGCAAGCCGCCAGCCCTATGAGGGCGGCCAGTGCGGCGGGACGCAGGAACGGCTGTTTCATTAAGACCCCGAGCGGAAACGGCGACGATGTAAAACCGCCGAGAGCTCGCCTTCTCGCGAGCCCGCCGCCCGATTCCTAAAAATCGAACGGACGTACCGTGGGCGACACCCTCACCCGCCGATCCAAGGAGACGGGCGTCTTCCTGCTTGGATACCCAGTCATGGGTACACCAACTATGCGATCCCCATCACAGCCCGTCAACGGAACCTGTGTTAAGTATCAGTTAATGGTGGCCTTGCCTGCTCAGCCGGCCTGCCCGAGGATCGTCAGGGTGCCGAACCAGAGGCCCAGCCCGACGCAAATGATCCCTATCCCGATAGCGACCGCGTTCCCGAGCAGCGAGTTCACCCGGTCGCCGAGAATCCGTTTGTCATTGGCCATGAAGACCAAGAAGCCGAGCACGATCGGCAGGATGAAGGCGTTGAACGCCTCCACCCAGATGGTGATCCGGATCAGCGGCAGATGGGGCACCAGAACGATCCCCGCCGAGACGACGACCATCGCCGCGTAGAGGCCGTAGAACCGCTTCGCGTCGCCGCAGCCCACATTCAGCGAGCACCGCCATGCGAAGGCCTCGCCGAAGGCCCAGGCGGTCGCCAGCGAGACGACGAGGGCGCCGAGCATGGCGGCGCCGAGCAAGCCGGCCCCGAACGCGATGCCGGCCCACTTCGTCCCCGTCAGCGGCACGAGCGCCAGCGCAGCGTGCGCGGCGTCGGAGACGCTGACATGATTGACGTAGAGCGTCGCGGCGCAGGTAACGACGACCGCGATCATGATGATCTGCGTAAACACCGACCCGATCGCCGTGTCGAGGCGGCCCATCGGCAGATCGCGGACCGTGAGGCCCTTGTCGACCGTCGCGGACTGCTGGTAGAAGATCATCCAGGGCATGATCACCGCGCCGATGTTCCCCGCCACGAGCAGCAGGTAGTCCCGGTTCCCCAGCGGCTGGGAGCCGAACAACCCGTCCCGCACCAGCGCGCCGGCGTCGGGATGCGCGACGAACGCCGCGGGGATGAACAGCAGCTCGAGCAGACACAGCCCGAGCGCGAACAGCTCGGCGCGCCGGTATCGCCCGCTCAGCGCGATCCCGACCAGTATGGCGGCTGCCGCGATGACCATCGGTGCCGGCGGGATGCCGAAGACCAGCGCGGCGCCCGCGATTCCGATGAACTCCGTCACCAGCGCGGCGAGGTTGGTCACCAGCATCGTGCCGAGCGAGACCCAGGTCCACGCCAGGCCGTAGTTCTCGCGGATCAGCTGGGCGTGGCCCTTGCCGGTGACCGTCCCGAGCCGCACGGTCATCTCCTGGATGACGAAAAGCGGCACGATCAGCAGCAGCTGCAGCAGCACCAGCTTCATGCCGAACTGGGCACCGGACGTCGCAGCGGTGGTGATGCTGCCGGCCTCGGTGTCGGCGAAGGCGACGATGAGGCCGGGCCCGGCGACCGCGAGGTACCGCCACAGACGGCTTCGCGGGCGCGGCGCGGGGATCGATTGAGGCTGTGCGTGGACCGCGCCCAAGGGTTCTCCTGGATCTTCCGACTGCCGGGCACCCAGTAAGGCGCACCTAACTCGGACCAGTTTCGGTCCGCCGGGCAGCACGATCCTACTGCTTTCGTCGTAGGCGACGCTCGGTTTGGCTGGATCGGCAGCTCGACTGTCGAAGGGCCCCGAGTGCTCGTTCTCGCAGCTCTGTTCATAGCGCTTGCCACGCCGCCACCGACTCCTGCGCCGGCACCGACCAACCCGTTCAACCTCAACCCGATTCCTGCCGCCTCGGCGCTTCCGATCATCGGTACGACGCGTTCGCGCGCGCTGTGTTCGGCGATGCGCCGCACCGTCGCCCCCGCCGTCCTCGCGGCGATGAAGAACGACAAGACGTACGACGGCTTCCGCAAGAATCTGTGGGACTACACGGTGAACGGCACCGAGGCGTCGCGCGACCTCAAGCTGATGCAGATGGACCGCACCGTGCAATCGATGGTGAAGAGCGTCGACGATCTCGAGACGGCGTTGAATTCGCACGGATTCGATTCGCCGCCGAACGCCACGCAGAAAGATGCGCAAGCGCTGGATTCGATGCGTCAGACGCTGCGCAGCGTGCTCGATTCGCAAAAGGTGCAGCTCGACGTGATGAGCGGGTTCGTGGAAACCGAACGAATGAGTCGCTTCGGCCGCATGAGCGAGTCCGAAGCGAATCTCGCGAAAGCGACCGGTCCGGACCAAGGGCAGATGCAGAACCACCCGAGCGCCACCGCGACCGATGCGCCCAGCTACGCCTTCCTGCGCGACAGCTCGAACGTGTTCAAGAACCCGACCAGCAAGATCAGCCTCGACGTCGCCCACAGCCTGGACCGGGACCTCGGCGACCTTGCCGCGGTGACCTCGAAACGCGAAGACAACGCGTCCAAGGTCATCATCCCTGCGACCCAACTCTGCAAGTAAGCAGCAGCCGCCTCGCTAGGCCGGGCTCCCCGGCTTCCCGAAGCGTCTGATCCCGATGGGGGTCCCGCGCAAGCCGATCGATCCGGCCACACCGGAGGCGTCGGCGTTCCTGGAGCAGGCGATGGACCAGTACGGCAAGGCGACGTACAACTTCGCCTACCGCCTGACGGGCAACGAGGCCGATGCCCGCGATCTGACCCAGGACGCATTCATCCGGGTATATCGCGCCTGGCGCTCGTTCCAGCCCGGGACGTCGTTTCTCTCGTGGATCTACCGGATCGTAACGAACCTCTACCGGGATGAACTTCGGCGACGAAAGGGACGTTACCAGGAGGAGATTCCGGAAGACAACGCCCCGCAGGAGTACGCCGGGCAGCGGCCGCTGGCCGTCGACCCGATAGAAGACTACATGGGGGGACAGCTGGGGGAGCCGATTGCGAAGGCCTTGGCCCAGCTCTCCTCCGAACAGCGCCAAGTCGTCGTCCTCGCCGACATCGAAGAGTATAGCTACCAGGAAATCGCCGACATCATGGGTTGCTCAATCGGTACGGTGCGGTCCCGCCTCCATCGGGCTCGTGCTCTTCTCCGTCGGCTCGTGACCCGGGCGCAACAGGAACAACGATGAACACCCACTACGATCAAGACCTCCTCATCGACTATCTCCACGGCGCGCTCGAGCCGGCGACCGACGCTGCCGTCTTCACACACCTCGAGGTGTGCGCGGACTGCCGTGCCGCCCGCGACGTCGAGGCCGCGATCGGCGACGCGTTGCGCACCACGGCGCGCGCCGAGATCCTCGAACTCCCGCCGATGGTGAAGGCCCGCGTCTGGGAGGCGGTGCGTCACCAAAAACCCACGCTTTTGGACCGCTTGCGCTCCCCCTGGGGTCCGGCTATCGCCGTCCCGATCGCTGCCGCTATCGCTCTCGCGGCCTATTTCGGCACGCCGGTGCTGCGCGGCGCGGGCACGCCGCCGGGTATCGCCGCCAGCTATTATCTCGACCAGCACAACGCGCAGGCCGCGCAGAACCCGCTCGGGCCGAGCGTCGGCCCCGCAGTCTACACGACTGACGGCGCTCCTTCAACCGCCGCCTCGTACATCGACACCGCCGACGCCGCGACCCTAGACAACGCTGACGGTGCGATCCGCTAGGTTGCGACGTCCGCGGGTAGGACGCTCGAAACCTGGACGATTTGCGCTCGCGTTCGCACTCCTCGGACTCAGCACGACGGCCGTGTTCGGGGCGACCTCGTCCCCGCGCGCGACGCCGCCCTCCCCGCGCGCGACGCCGGCCGTCCCATCGGCCGACGCGCGACCGCTGATCGTCCAAGCCGTCGCGGCGCCCAAGCACGTTTCGTTCGTCGGCCAGATGTCGACGATCCGCAGCGGCACGACGCAGGCGTTCGCCGTCATTCAAAAGATCGAACATCACGCGCCCGACCAAACGCGCCGGACGTATCTTGCGCCGCGCGATCTCTACGGCCAATTCGTCATCAGCCGCGGCGCGATGTCGTGGGACGTCGATCCGCGCAAGCGGCGCGTCGTCGTCAGCGAAAACAAAGCCGCCGTCGACCCCGTCGCGGTCGTCGACGACATCGCGCTGCTCGACAGCAACTATCGTGCCGTCCGCACCGGGTCCGGCGACGTCGCCGACCGGCGCACCGACGTGGTCGACCTCGTAAGCCGCTTCACGGGCGAACGCGCGATGCGCCTCTGGCTCGACGTGGAGACGCACGTGGTGCTAGCCAAGGAGGCGTACCATGGTGACGGATCGCTCGCGTGGCGCACGCGCTTCGACGAGATCCGCTACACCGACGCGATCCCGCCGGAAGTCTTCAATGAGAACCCGCCGGCCGGTTTCGAGCTGGTGCGCGGCCGTTCGTACGATCAGGTGCAGTCGCTGCCGAGCGCCGTTCCGGACGCCGGCTTCCAGCCGATCACGCCGAAGTTTCTGCCCGAGGGCTTTGCGCTCGTCGGCGCGGACGTCTCGACGGTCAACGGCGTCAAGAACCTGCACCTCATTTACTCCGACGGAATTCGGACGCTCTCGCTCTTCCAGAACGCGACGGGGCGGGCAACCGATTTCAGCAAGATGCAGCCGCACCCGACGAGGGTCGAAGGGCACGAAGCGAGCTACGTCCGCGACGGTCCGACCACGCTCTTGGCGTGGCGCGAGCGCAACCTCACCTTCTGCGTCGTCGGCGATCTCGACCTCAAAGAACTGATCCAGATCGCGATCTCCGTCGTACCCTAGCGTCCCGCTCCGCGCGCTTGCCGCCGGCGGCGATCCGCGTGAGGGATGGGCATGGCGCTCACCCTCTCTTCCCTC
>JAQBPL010000134.1 GCA_028287545.1 Vulcanimicrobiota bacterium
GCTCCGATGAAGTTGGACGCCGCGGTGCCGGTGTTGATCGCGCTGCCGCTGCCGCGCGTCGCGGTCGAGACGCGGCCGATCGTCTGCAGCGAGGTGAGGTCGGCCTGGTTGAGGGCGACCGTCACCGGCACGCTGGTTCCGCCGACGACGGCGAGATCATTCAGTACGGCCGAAGAGTAGCCGGCCTTGGAGACGTCGACGCGGTAGACGCCCGGAGGAACGGTCGCGCTGAATACGCCGTTGGCGTCGGTGGTCGTGGAGACGGTGGTCGCTCCGCTGATACGGACGGTCGCGGCGGCGAGAGGGGCGCCGCCCGCCCGGACCACGCCTTGGATCGTCGCGGTCGCGGCCGTCACGTTGGCGGCAAGCGCCGGCGCGGCAAACAACAGCATGCCGAACAACGCGCTGACGATGCGCAGAAAAAAGACCTGCATAGTACTCCTATAGGGAACGGCGCCGGCGCTCATGTGCGTCCCGGTGCCTCGTCTCATCGTACAAGCAGCGGTTCGGTTCGACTTCCGACATTGTGAGCACGGCGGACTGCATGTTTAGGACACAGCCGGAAAAGAAATCGGCGCCCGCGATGATCGCGGACGCCGATGAGATTTCTGGGAAAAACGCAGGTCAGCTGCGGCGCTTGCGCGCGGCCGCGCTCTTCTTCTTGCGGCGGACGCTGGGCTTCTCGTAGTGCTCGTGCTTGCGCGCCTCGGCCAGAACGCCCGCTTTCTGGGTCGCCTTTTTGAAGCGACGCAGAGCGCTCTCGATCGTCTCACCGGGTGCAACTCGAATCTCCATTGCTACGAAACACCTCCCCTCGCCACGGCAAAAGCCGCCTTACTAGTCCCCGGAGGGACCGACGAAGAACGATACCACGGATCCCCGCCGCTGTCACGTTTTTCTTGGCCGTGCGTGTGTGAAGGTGGTTACCCTGGCGGCCAGGTCATGCGGCGACCGGCGAGGACGTGGGCGTGGAGGTGGTGCACGGTCTGGCCGGCCTCGGGGCCCTCGTTCATGACGACCCGATAGCCGTTGGGTCCGAACCGCGCCCCGAGTTCCGCCGCCGCCTGCAGGAAGCGGGTCATGAGCGCGCCGTCGGCCTTCGACGCAAAGTCGCTCAGATTGTCAGCATGCACCGTAGGCACAACGAGAACGTGCGTCGGCGCCTGCGGGTTTAAATCCCGAAACGCCACGACGTACTCGTCACGCAGCACCTCGTTCGCCGGAATCTCTTTCCGAACGATTTTGCAGAAGAGACAATCGGGCATGGTCACGACCCTGACGGCGCTTGGACCAGGTTGAAGTGGTACGAGGTGTTGGGGCTGGGGACGAAGCCTTTGATCGTCGACTTCATCACCAGCGGCACCGTGGTGTGGACGAGCGAGACCGCCGGGACTTGGTCGTGGACCATCGCGTTCGCTTGCTGGTAGATCGGCTTGCGCTTCGCGTCGTCCGTTTCCGCCTGGCCGGCGAGCATCAGCGCGTGGAACTTCGGATCGCGCCAAAACGAGTAGTTCTGCGCCGTGCCGTCCTTGTGCGCCGAATCCTGATCGAGCAGCGGGTAGAAGAAATTGTCCGGATCGCCGTTGTCGCCGGTCCAGCCGATCAGCGCCATCTCGTGCTCTCCGTGCTTGATCTTATCGAGGAACACGCCCCACTCGTACGGCTGCAGCGTGACGGCGATGCCGATGTCGCGCAGGTTCGCCTGAATTGTCTCGGCCACGCGCCCCGGCTCCGGCAGATACGGCCGCGGTGCGGTCGAATAGAAGAGCGTCGTCGCGAAACCGTGCGGGAAGCCGGCTGCGGCGAGCAGCGCTTTGGCGGCCGCGACGTCGTGCTTGTACGCGTGCACGCCCGGGTTGGCGCCGAGCATCCCGGGCGGCGTCCAGTTGTCGGCGACCACGGCACCGCTCGAATAGAGGCTCTTCGCCATCGTGCCGACGTCGATTGCGCTCGCGACGGCTCGCCGCACGCGCACGTCACCGAACGGCTTCTTCTCCACGTCCATCGCCAAGTAGCTGACGTTGTTCGACGGCTGCTGCACGACCGCGATGCCCTTTTGACCGGCCAGCCGCTTCGCGTCGTCCGGGCTCGGATCGGTGAGCATGTCGATGTCGCCCTTTTCGATCGACGAGACGCTCGTCGCCGGATCGGGGATGTCGCGGATGATCACGGTCGCATAGCCGGGCTTCGGCCCCGTCCAGCGCGGGTTCGCGACGAGCGTGATGTGGTCGTCGCGCACCCACTCGGAGACGGCGTACGGTCCGCTGCCGACCGGCTTGATCTCGAAGCCTTTGGGATCCGCCGCAATCGCCTGCGGCGAGCCCAGGCCGAACGCCTGCTCCGCCAGATTGCGCAAGAACGGTCCCAGGGGCTTCGCCAGCGTCACGACGACGCGGGTCGGCGTCGGCGCCGTCACGCCCGTGATGATCCCCGGGAAGCCGCCGAAATCGTCGGCGTAGTACGCGTACGAGAATGCGCCGTGGGCGGGGTTCGACGTGAGCCGCCAGCGGTCGAAGTTGTACTTCACCGCTTTGGCATCGAGCGGCGTGCCGTCGGCGAAGACCAGATTCGGTTTGAGTTCGAACGTCCACGTCTTGCCGCCGGCGCTCGACTTCCACGATTGCGCGACGTCGCCGGTCAGGTCGAACGAGCCGGGCTTGAACGCGACCAGATTCTGCATCACCTCGCCCGTGACGTTGAGCGAGAGCCCGTCGGTCGCGTGCGACGGATCGAGAACCACCGCATCTTTCACGCGCGCCATCACGAGCGCCGGGCCGCTCGAGCCGGGGCCGGCACTCGCGCCGCCGCCGCACCCGCTCAAGCAGAGCGCGACGGCGCCCGCGGTCAGGATGTTCTTCAAACCGGAGCCTTCGATGATGAGTCTCCTCATTTAATGCGAGCGAATGGTGAACGACCAGGCGCGGGTCGCGAGATTCCCGGCATTGTCGGTGACCGACACCTTGACGGCGACGGTTCCGTCGCCGAGCGCGACGCTTGGGCTGTACGTGATGAACGAGTCGGTGCGGGTCGCCGAGGGCGTGACGTCGAGACCGTTGACCTCGATGCGCACCGAGGAGACGTTGATGCCGATGTCGGTCGGTGAGCGGAACGTCGCGTAGATCGACGGCCGGTTGCTGTTGACCGTCATGCCGGAGGTTGGTGCGGTGTCGACGATTTGCGGCGGCGTCGTGGTGACCGCGACGAGCTGCGGAGCCTCCGCGCGCGGCGCCGCGGTCGAACCCACCGTCAGGTGACCGTAGATCGCGGTGCGTCCGAAGTTCACGCCCTCGGGGATCTTGTACGTCGTCGCGTACGTCCCGGGCTGCGTGCTCGACTCCGGCATCGGCAGCGCCGTCACGTAGGTGCCGATGTCGAACGTCGCCGTTCCGCCCGGCGTGCCGTGCAGCGTGACGCCGAACGTGTCGCCGGCGCGCAGCGCCCCGCGGGCGCTGACCACGATGTCGGTGATTTGCGCCGCGCCGGCCGGCGTCGGCGTCGACGCGCCCGCGCGCGACACGATGATCTGCCGCTTCTCACCGGTGTCCGGGTTGAGGCGCACCGTTGCGCTGTCGCCGACCTTGAGGTCGCCCATCGCGGCCGGTTGGCCGTTGAGCGTGATCTGCGTGCTCTTGTCGGATTGCACGACGTACCCGCTCTGCAGGACGAACGCGCTCGGCGAGACCGCGGCGATCGTGCCGGCCCGCGAGGCGTATCGGGTGACGACCTGGTCGACCCGTCCGTCGGAGCGCAGGACGATGCTGGCGGCATCGCCGACGTGAACGTCGGCGAGCGAGCCCGGCATCGACGTTCGGGTGACGACGTCCTGGATGATCACCTTCGCATCGGAGGTGATCGCGATCGTGCGCACCGACGGGCCGCGCGTCACGGTCACCGACTCCGGCGACGAGTTCAAATCGACCGCGCTCACCGTGCCGACGATCTGCGTCGTACCGCGCGTGTGCTGCTCGAGTCCGGGCGTGCGGCCGACGACGAGCGAAGTGACTTCCACCCGCGCGGCCTTGGAATCGTACGACACCTGGGCGCCGAGCGAGTCGGCGACGAAACGCAGCGAGACGTACGTCGCGCCGCCGATCTCCTGGGCAGGCGTGTCCATCGCGACCGAACGGGAATCGACGGTGGCGCGGCTGGAGCCGACGTGCAGCACGATGCGGCGCGACGGCGCCGACGCGACGACTTCGTTGCCGTTGCGCGCGACGTTGATCCCGAGCGCGCTGTAGATGCGCACGACCGGCACCACCAAGCGTCCGCCGACGATGCGCGGCGCGGGATCGCGCGGCAGTTCGTCCCCGTTGACGACGATCGCAATCACCCGAACCGGCGTCTCGTCCTTCTTCGGCGGCGCCGCGGCCGACGCCGGCGCCGACCACGCGAGCGCGCCCGCGGCGAGGACAGCTGCGAAACAGCGGACGGACGGGATCAAGGACATACGACCTCGCGATAGACTGCGGCCGTGGCGGCCGCGAACCGATCCCAGGTATACGCCCGGAGATCGGCCGCGCCCTCGGCGGCGCGCTCGCGCGCCCGCTCGGGATCGCGCGCGATGCCGGCGAGCTGCGCGGCCAGCGCGCGCACGTCGCCGGGTGGGAAGGCGCCCGCATACGGCGCGACGATTGCGGGCATCCCCTCCGGCGTAGCGAGCACCGGCGTCCCCGCGACGGCCGCCTCCAGGACCGGGATCCCGAACCCTTCGGAGAGCGACGGCTGGACGTAGGCGAGGGCGCCTCGGAAGCGGCGTGCCAGCGTCGCCTCGTCGAGGTCGCCGAGAAACGCGATCGTCCCGTTCGCGCGCAGGTAGCGCGCGCGGACGTCGGGTTCATCGGGTCCGGTGAGCACCAAATCGATCGCGACGTCGTCCGGCAGGGCGGCCCAAGCGGCGTACAGGGTCGTCAGGTCCTTGTGCGGCTGGTGGTTTCCGGCATAGAACGCGTACGGACGCGCTGCCGTCCAAGGCGTCGCGTCGGCGATCGCATCGCCGTAGCCGAGCGGCACGACGCGAATGCGGTCGCGCGCGACGCCCAAGCGCATCACGCAGTCGTCGGCGACGCGCGGGTCGCTGACGAGCAGCCGCGCCGCGCCGCGATACAGCGGGGCGGCGACGATGCGCCAGTACGCGGCTGTCGCGCGTGAGAACAGTTCCGGATGACGCAGGTGGAGCAGGTCGTGCACCATCGCCACGTACGGGCGCTGCACGAACGGGCTCACCTCGAGATACGGCAGGTGCGTCACTTGGGCGCGCGCGGCGCGCAGCGCGAACGGGTGCAGCGCGACCGGCGCGGTCACCGGGATCAGCTCGATGTCGGGCGCCACGCGCGGGAGGCGCTCGAGCAGCGCCCGCGTGTACGCCTGCATCCCGGCCGATGCGCGCCGGGTCGGACGCGCGGCGAGCGCGACGCGAATCACGCCAGCAGCTCGCGATAGACGTCGGCCGTTGCCCGCACGGTCCGCTCCCACGTCAACGCCGCGATCCCCTCGCGCACCGCGGCGTCGCTGACCAGCGCACGGAGCGCCGGACCGTCGAGCGCGAACGCGAGAAACCAGGCGAGCCCGGCGACGTCGCCGGGGGCGAACGCGTCGACCATGCCCGAAAGGACCGTGGGAACCGCACCGCGCGCGGCGATGACGGGCGTGCCGGCGCGCAGCGCCTCCAGCATCGGCAGACCGAACCCTTCGCGCAGCGCCGGATGAACGTAGGCGACCGCACCGCGGTGGAACGCCCACACGTCCTGCGTGCTGCGCTCGCCGACGAACACCAGCTCGCCGCGCGCGCTTCGCCCGCCGACGGCGCGCAGCTCGGCATTCTCGGGTCCCGTCATCACCAGATCGACGTCGTACTGCTCGGGGAGCGAAGCCCAGGCGCGCACCAAGGTCGGCAGATCCTTGTGCGGCCGATGGTTGCCGGCGTAAAAGAAGTACGGCCGCGAGCGGACGGCCGCGGCGGGCTGCGGGTGCGGCGGATCGACGCCAAGCGGCACGACGCGCACGCGGGCCGGATCGACGCCGGCGTAGCGCCGCAGCAGGTCGACCGTCATTTCGTCGTCGGTGATGACCGCACGGGCGTTGCGCAAGACGGGTCCCACGACGTACCGCCAGTACGGCGCGACCTTGCGCTTCGCGTACTGCGGAAACTCCAAGTCGATCACGTCGTGAACCGTCACGACGTGCGGCACCGGAACGACGCGCGGCACGAACGGCGTCGGAAAGTGCGCCAGTCGCGGACGCAGGCGCGCGAGCGTCGCGGGAATCCCGACCTGTTCGGCGAGATCGAAGTTGTCGCCGCCGCCGAACTCGGCCAGCGCCAAGTCGGCTGCGACGACCGGGAGCCAGCGCCGCAGCGCGCGCACGTACGCCAGCATCCCGGCCGAGGTGTGCGAAGTCTCGCGCACGTCGAGTGCGAGATCGGGCCGGGCGGCGCTCACCGAGCGCGCTGCAGTGCTTTGGCGCGAACCACGGCGCGGTAGCGCGCGCTCTCCCACGCGACGAAAAGCCCGCGCCAGCCGTCGCGCCAACCGCCGTACCGCAGCAGCGACCACGCGAAGCGCAGCGGCATCATCGCGACCGCGCCGAGAAATCCGATCCGCGACGGCGCCAGCGCCTCCGCCTCGACGCTGGTGTACCGGTCGAACTTCGCCCGGTACGAAGCGAGCGTCGGATACGAATCGTGCAGGATCGCTCCTGGCAGGTCGCCGACCGTCCCGTCGACGCTCCACGTTTCGTGAACCTGCGCGCCGGTGCTGTTGGCCGCCACCCGCGCGCGGTCGGTGCGCATCAAGCGCAGCAGGCGCTCGTTCGACCAGCCCGCGGTGCGTACGGTGCGTCCGCACAGCATCGTCATGCGGCGCAAGCGATATCCGGCGACGTCATCATCGGTTCGGCCGATCGCGGCGCACAGCGTCTCGTCGAGCAGTTCGTCGGCGTCGAGCATGAGCGCCCAGCGGGTGAGCACGCGACCGAGCGCGTACCGGCGCGCCGTGACGAAGCCCGTCCAGCGGCGCGTTTCCACCTCGGCACCGTGTGCGCGCGCGACAGCGACGGTATCGTCGGTCGACTCCGCGTCGAGCACAAAGACGCGCGCGCCCGACGGCAGGCGCGCGAGCATCACCGGCAGGCGCGCGGCTTCGTCGCGCGCGAGGACGACGACGGTGAGGTCGGCGAGGTTCAGCGCCGTACGAGCGCGCCGTCTTCGACGCCCGCTCGCGCTCGAGCACGTTCGAGCGCCGCGCCGATCCAGTCGCGATACAGCGGAGAGGGACGATTCGGCCGGCTCTTATACTCGGGATGCGCTTGCGTCCCGACGAACCACGGGTGCACGTTCTGCGGAAGCTCGATCAGCTCGACCAGCGACGTGCGGCCGAGCGGATGGTGTCCGCTGAACGTCATGCCGTGCTCTTCGAAGAGCGCCGTGTAGCGGTTGTTGAACTCGTACCGGTGGCGATGCCGTTCGCTGATGTGCGTCTGTCCGTAGGCGCGCGCGGCGAGCGACTCGGGCTCGAGATCGCACGCGTAGGCGCCGAGCCGCATCGTGCCGCCCTTGAGGTCGAGGTTGCGCTGTTCGGGGATGAAGTCGATCACCGGATCCGGCGTCGCTTCCTCGACCTCGGTCGTCATCGCTTCCGGCAGACCGCAGACGTTGCGGGCGAATTCCACGCACGCCAGCTGCATGCCGAAGCAGATTCCCAGAAACGGGATCTTCTGCTCGCGCACGCGCTGGATCGCGAGCAGCTTGCCCTTGACGCCGCGAGCGCCGAAGCCGGGCGCGACCAGCACGCCGTCGACGTCGTCGAGCGCGCCGAGACCTTCGACTTCGATGCGTTCCGAATCGACCCGCAGGACGTCGACCGCGACGTCGTGATAGATGCCGGCGTGCGCGATCGCCTCGCTGATCGAGATGTAGGCATCCTTGAGCTCGACGTATTTGCCGACCAGGGCGACGGTGATGCGGCCCCGCGGATTCTCGATGCGGTCGACGATCGCGCTCCAGTCCTCGAGCTGCGGCGGCTTCGTCTGCAGGCGCAGCTTCCGCACCGCGATGTCGGCGAGACCCTCGGCCTCGAGGTTGAGCGGAACCTTGTAGATCGTGGAGGCGTCGCCGTTCTGCACGACGTTCTGCAGCGGCACGTCGCAGAAGAGCGCGATCTTCTCCTTCAATTCGACCGGGATCGGGCGGGCCGAATCGGTGCGCAGGACGATCGCGTCGGGTGTGATCCCGATGGCGCGCAGTTCGCGCACCGAATGTTGGGTCGGTTTCGTCTTGAGCTCGTCGGCCGCGCCGAGGTGCGGCAGCAGCGTGAGGTGGACGAACATGACGTTCTCTTCGCCGACCAGGTGCCGCACTTGGCGGATCGCTTCCAGGAACGGCAGCGACTCGATGTCGCCGACCGTGCCGCCGACCTCGACGATGCACACTTCCGCGCCGCTCGATTCGGCGACGCGGGTGATGTGCGCCTTGATCTCGTTGGTGATGTGCGGGATCACCTGAACGGTCGCGCCGAGATAGTCGCCGCGGCGTTCCTTCTCGATGACCGATTTGTAGATCTGACCCGTCGTCACGTTGTTGTCGTGCGTGAGCGACTCGTCGATGAAGCGCTCGTAATGACCCAGATCCAGGTCGGTCTCGGCGCCGTCCTCGGTGACGAAGACCTCGCCGTGCTGGTACGGGTTCATCGTGCCGGCGTCGACGTTGATGTACGGGTCCAGTTTCTGGACCGACACCGCGACCCCCCGGCTCTTGAGTAACCTGCCTAGCGAGGCAGCGGTGATCCCCTTCCCGAGCGAACTGACGACCCCGCCGGTGAAGAAGATGAACTTGGCCATGAGGGAATGCTTCGCTTCGCCGACCTAGGGCCCCGGACCCGCCACGATCGGCTGCTTCTTAGGCGGTCCAGCAAGCCTCCCCCCGTCAGGAGCTACGGCGGGATGACGGCGACGACGAAGCGGTCGAGATCCGCATAGTCGCGGATCGTCTCGACGCCCGCGTGCGGGAGCGCCTCGCGCACCAGATCTTCGAGCGCGCGCGCGTTCGCAGGGCCCGCTTCGAGGATCGCGATGCCGCGCGGCGCGACGAGCGCGGCGAGGTCGGGCGCGAGACGGCGATAGAAGTCCAGCCCGTCCCCGCCGCCGTCGCGCGCCATCAGCGGTTCGAACGAGACGGGATCCGGTGCAGCCGCACAGTCGGCGCTCGGCACGTAGGGCAGGTTCGCGACGACGCAATCGAACGGCGCGAACGGCAGCAGCGGTGCAGCCAGATCGCCGTGCAGAAACGTCACGTGCTGGAACACGGTGTTGCGCGCCGCGTTGCGCCGCGCCACGGCGAGGGCGTCGGCGGAGAGATCGCTTGCGAACACGTTCAGATCGGGCAGTTCGCCGGCGAGCGTCACGGCGATCGCGCCGCTCCCGGTGCCGATGTCGGCGGCCGTGCCGGCGTCGCGGCCGATCGCGCGCAGATGACGCACGGCCCATTCGATCGCGAGCTCGGTCTCAGGACGCGGGACGAGGACGCGCGGATCGACGCCGAACATGCGGCCGTAGAAGCCCGCTTCGCCGGTCACGTACGCCAGCGGCATCCCGCGCTCGCGCTGCGCGACCAGGGTTTCGAAGCGCTCGGCCGTCTCCGGCGTCAACTCGCGTTCGCGATGCGCGATCATCTCCTGGCGCGACACGCCGCCGGCATGCGCCAACAAAAACACGGCGTCGAGACGTCCCGTCCCGCCGACCGGCTCGAGCCGCAGAGCCGCGTCGCGCAGGGCTTCGCCGATCGTCACGCGCCGCGAACGACGATGACGGCTTTGCCGACCAGCTGCCGCTCGAGCATCGCTTCCATCGCGACCGGCACATCGTCGAAGACGTACCGGGCGTGGACGTGGGGGTGGAGCGTTCCGGCGGCCATCATCTCGAACATCGCGGCGAAGTTGGCGCGGTTGTGCGCCGGCCGGCGTTCGACCCATGGGCCCCAGTACACGCCGATCGCTTCGAGTTCGCGCAGGAGGATCCGGTTCGCCGGAATCTCGGGGATGCGCCCGCCGGCGAACCCGACGATCAGCACGCGCCCGTTCCACTCCATCGCGCGCAGCGCCGCGTCGAAGACGTCGCCGCCGACGTTGTCGAGCAGCACGTCGAGGCCGCCGGCGACGCTCTTGAGCGTGGCGGGCAGCTCGCCGTCGGCGACGATCGCGTGGACCGCGCCCGCATACAGCGCGGCCTCGCGTTTCGCTTCCGACCCGACGATGGCGACGACGCGCGCGCCGAGCGCGCGGCCGATGTCGACCGCCGCGGTGCCGACGCCGCCGCCTGCACCGGTGACGCCGAGCCGCTCACCCTCGCGCACGCGACCGCGGTCGACCAGACCGTGATACGCGGTGCCGTAGGTCATCAGCATTCCGGCCGCGGTGACGAAATCGACGCTCGGCGGCAGAACGACGGCGCTATAGGCGCCGGCGAGCGCGGATTCGGCGAAACCGCCGCTCTTCGGCAACGCCGCGACGCGGTCGCCGACCCGGATGTCGTGCACGTCGGGACCGACCGCGGTGACGACGCCCGCGACTTCCACGCCGAGCGTGAACGGCAACGGCGGCTTGACCTGATATTTGCCCTGCACCATCAGCGCGTCGGGAAAGTTGACGCCGGCCGCGTGCACGTCGAGCGCGATCTCGCCCGGGCCTGGCGCGGGCAGCGTGACGTCAGCGTAGACGAGGTCGCGAGGCGAACCGAGTGTATGGACCTGAACCGCGCGCATCAGCGCGCCTTCGTGACGTACGCGAGCATCTCCGCGACGAGCACCGGCCGTTCGCCGCCCTCGACGAAGACCTCAGCGGCCGTGCGCACGACCGCGGCGTCATCGCCGCGCGGCTCGACCGCCTTGACCGTGAAGACGCCGCGGATGCGGGAATTCACCGGGACGGGGCCGACCAGCCGCAGGCGGTCGAGCCCGTAGTTCACGGCGATGAAACCGTCCTCGAGCTGCAGCAGCCCCGTCGCGAGCGGCGTCAGCAGCGACGTCGTGAGGTACCCGTGTGCGATCGGCACGCCGTAGGGGCTATGCGCCGCACACCACGCCGGATCGACGTGGAGCGGGTTGCGGTCCTCCGTCGTCTCCGCAAACGTATCGATGCGGCTCTGCTCGATCGTCAGCCACTCCGAGGTACGCGTCCGACCAACGAAATCGTCGAATTTCACGCCCCGGGGGTTAGCCGCAAACGCTCCCCTGTCATCCCGAGCTCGTCGAGGGACCCGCGTGTTGCCCGAGGGCAACGCCCCATCTTGGCGGCCACGACGCGGGTTACGCCGCCGACGTCTCGCCGGCGAGCAGCCGCGCTCGTTCGTCCTTCTGGAGTTCGACGACGAGTTTTTCCATGTCGCCGTCGAGGATCGCTTTGATGTTCTGGAAGTTTTGGTTGATGCGGTGGTCGGTGATGCGGTCTTGCGGATAGTTGTAGGTGCGGATCTTCTCGCTGCGGTCGCCGGTGCCGACTTGGCTGCGGCGCAGCGACGCTTCGGATTCTTCGCGCTCGCGACGCTGGTTCGCGGCGAGCTGGGCGCGCAGCATGTCCATCGCGCGCGCGCGGTTCTGCAGCTGCGAGCGCTCCTCGCTGCACGATACGACGATCCCGCTCGGCTTGTGGGTGATGCGGATCGCCGACTCGGTCTTGTTGACGTGCTGGCCGCCGGCGCCGGACGCCTTGAATGTGTCGATCTCGAGGTCGGTCGAGCGGATCTCGATCTCGCCGTCGTCCTCGACCTCGGGCAGGACGGCAACGGTCGCGGTTGAGGTGTGAATCCGCCCGGCGGCTTCGGTCGCGGGGACGCGCTGGACGCGGTGCACGCCCGATTCGTACTTGAACCAGCGGTACGGCTCGCCGCCCTTCACCGCGACGACGACTTCCTTGTAACCGCCGGCTTCGTTCTCGCTCTCGCTGAGCAGCTCGACCCGCATCTTCATCCCCTCGGCGAAGCGCGTGTACATGCGCAGCAGGTCGCCCGCGAAGATCCCGG
>JAQBPL010000178.1 GCA_028287545.1 Vulcanimicrobiota bacterium
TGCCGGGATTCGAGCTCGCGACCGAAGCGGGCGCCGTGCGGGCGCGCGTCGGCATCGACGGCATCACGCTCTCTCCCGACGGCCGTACCCTGTGGTGGACGCCGCTCGGATCGTATGACCTCTTCAGCCTCGACACCGATCTGCTCGGCGGGCCGCACGGCGACGACGCGGCCATCGCGCGTCACGTCGTGCGGCACGAGGCGCGCGCGTTTGCCGCCGACGGATTGGACTGCGATCGGCAGGGCCGCATCTACTTCACCGATGTGACGCATGGCACGCTGCGTCGTTTTCTTCCGGCCGAGAATCGCTACGAGACGCTGCTGCACGGCGAACACTATTTCAGTTGGCCCGAGAGCGTGCGGATCGGTCCCGACCGCATCGTGTACGTGACCGACAGCCAAATGGACCGCATGCCGATGTGGCACGGCGGCACCGACCTGCGCACGCCGCCGTACGCGGTGTATCGCGCGGCAATCGACGCCGACCCCGCGCAATACTAGCCAAGAAAGTCTCAGACGGCGGTGAACGCCGAGCGGGACTCCTTGCGATCGTGACATTCTTCCTGATCGGCGCAGCGCCGGCCGCGGCCGTCGAGCGCCGGGATGGTCGCGCGAGGATCGTTCTGATGTCCGCACTCCGCGCAGCGCGTCATCGCGGGCTCGTCGTCCGTCGAGATGCTCATGCGAGCCATCGTACCCGGATCCGCGGCGGCAACAATGGCCAAACGACCAAGGTGCGCGCCGCGGCACAATCGGGTCAGGTCAGGGCTGGTTCGAAGACGACGGCGTCCTGCTCCGCGAAGAGCGGGTTCGAGAGGTAGCGTTCGCCGGTGTCGCAGCCGATCGTGACGATCAGCTTGCCCGCGTTCTCGGGACGTGCGGCGACCTGCATCGCGGCCCACACGTTCGAGCCGGCCGAGATGCCGACGAGAATGCCTTCCTCGCGAGCGAGCCTGCGCGAGATCGCGACCGAGTCGTCGAACGTCGCCTTGATCACTTCGCTGTAGACTTTCGTGTCGAGGATCGAGGGGATGAATCCCGGCGCGAACCCTTGCAGCTTGTGCGGACCGGGCGCGCCGCCGGAGAGCACCGTCGAGGTGTCGGGTTCGACCGTGATGACGTTGACGCCGGGCTTGCGTTCTTTGAGCAGGTGGCCCGCACCGGTGACGGTGCCGCCGGTCCCGACGCCGGCGATGAAGATGTCGACCTTGCCGTCGGTGTCGCGCCAGATCTCTTCACCCGTCGTGCGGTAGTGAATCTCCGGATTGGCCGGATTGTCGAACTGTCCGGGCGAGAAGTATTTGGCCGGATTCGACGCGACGATCTCCTTGGCTTTGGCGATCGCGCCCTTCATGCCCTCACTCCCCGGTGTGAGCACGAGCTGCGCGCCGTACGCTTTGAGCAGGTTGCGGCGCTCGACCGTCATCGTCTCCGGCATCGTCAGAATACACGGGTAGCCTTTGGCTGCGCAGACGAAGGCGAGCGCGATCCCGGTGTTGCCGCTGGTCGGCTCGACGATGATGGAATCCGGACGAAGTTTGCCGTCGCGCTCGGCGGCCTCGATCATCGCCACCCCGATGCGATCCTTGACCGATCCGGCCGGATTCATCGATTCGAGTTTGACGAGGATCTCCGCGCCGAGCCCCTTGTTCAACCGCGGAATGCGGACGAGCGGCGTGTTTCCGAACGTGTCGGCGATGTTGTCGTAGACGCGCACTGTGCTCCAATGCTTACGAAGGAGGGAAGTTTTCTTGAGAACCCCGCCCTCGCGGCAAAGGGTGCGTCGGGCCGGAGTCGAACACACGTTCGTCTCACCTGCGGAATAGGCTCGCACCGACGTGTTTTCGCTCGCCCAGAGGTCGCTCTACGTCGCCGACCTCGACCTTTGGATCGACTCGATGCGGCCGCGGGAGCGGTGCTACGTCTCGCACGGCCATAGCGACCACGCGCGCGAGCACGACACGATCGTCACCACCCCGGCCAACGCCGCGATCTGCCGCTCCCGCTTCGAACGCGCGATCGCGCGCGGCAAGCAGACCTCGCTGCTGCGCGAGCGTCCGCGACCGGCCTGCGACTTCGAAGAGCGCGGCTTCAACGAGCCCTGGACCGAGGGAGAGCACCGGCTGACCCTCTTCCCCGCCGGTCACGTGCTCGGCAGCGCGCAGCTGCTGATCGAAGGCGAGCGGGGCCGGTTCGTCTACACGGGCGACTTCAAACTCGCGCGCTCGTACACGTGCGAGCCGCCCGAGGTGAAGCCGTGCGACGTCCTGCTGATGGAGTGCACGTACGGGCGGCCGCAGTACGTCTTCCCGTCGCGCGACGAGGTCGAGGAGACGCTCGTCTCGTTCGCGACGCGGGCACTCGCCGACGGCTGCGCGCCGGTGCTCATGGCGTACTCGCTCGGCAAGGCGCAAGAAGCGATGGCGATCCTGGGCAAGGCGGGGATTCCGCTCACCGTGCACGGCGCGGTGCATACGATCGCACGGGTCTACGAAGCGTCAGGCGTGCAGCTGCCGCCCTACGTTCGCTACGATGCCGCGACGTACGACGGCGCGAGCGCGCTGATCTGGCCGCCGTCGGGGAAGACCCTGCCGAAGGCGCTCCACGGAAAAGCCGTGCGCACCGCGATGCTCTCCGGCTGGGCGCTCGACGCGAGCGCGCCGTTCCGCTACGGCGTCGATGCGTGCATCCCGCTGAGCGACCATGCCGACTACGCAGCGCTGCTGCGCTACATCGAACTCGCCCAGCCGCGCAAGGTGCTCCTCAACCACGGCTGGCGCGACTTCGTCTGGCGCCTACGCCGCCTGGGCATCGACGCAACCTACCTCGAGGCAAACGAACAATTGGCGCTGTTTTAGTCCGTCATTGCGAGCTCGGAGCTGTTTGTCACCCTCACAATGGGGCTCTGGTTGCCACGTTACGCGAAGAACTGCCGCAACGCCGCGTACGTCTCGTCCGGTGCTTCTTCCGCTAGGAAGTGCCCGCTGTCGATCGCGTGGCCGCGGACGTCGTCGGCCCAGTCGCGCCAGATGGCTAGGATGTCGTACCACTTGCCGACTTCGCCGCGGGCACCCCAGAGGGCGAGCAGCGGTGCGGCGATCTTCTTGTTGCCGCGGTCCGCTTCGTCGAGGGCGAAATCGTACGTCGCGCCGGCGCGATAGTCTTCGCACGACGCGTGGATCATCTCGGGCGCCGACGCGCAGCGGACGTACTCTTCGAGCGCTTCGGGCGCGAACGCCGTCTGGCGGTTCGGACGGTTAGAGTAGAAAAAGACCGGATCGGCGCCGATCAGTTTTTCCGGCAGCGGGTACGGCTGCGCGAGAAAGAACCAGTGCCAATAGCCCAAGCCGAACTTCATGTCGGCGCGGCGGAAATGCTCGCCGGTCGGGATGATGTCGAGCACCGCGATGCGCTCGATACGTTGCGGATGATCGAGCGCGAGGCGGTATGCGACTCGCGCGCCGCGATCGTGTCCGGCGACGGAGAAACGCTCGAAGCCGAGCTTCGCCATCACCGCGACGCAGTCGCGCGCCATCGCGCGCTTCGAGTAGGGTTCGTGATCCTCGGTCGTCGGCGGCTTCGAGCTCTCGCCGTACCCGCGCAGATCCATCGCCACCACGGTGAACTCGCGCGCGAGCCGCGGCGCGATCCGGTGCCACATCACGTGCGTCTGCGGGTACCCGTGCAGCAGCAGCAGCGGCGGGCCGCTGCCGCCGTGCCGCACGCGGATCGTCGCCTCGCCGGTGTCGATCCGCTCGAGCGTAAAGCCGTCGAACATCATCGACGCCTACCCGGTGCCGCCGGGAATCGCCTGCACGCCGCGGCGAACGTGGGCGACGGTGAAGCCGAAAGCCGAGCTCGGCATTTTTTACGTCGCGATGGTCAGCACCGCGGCCGGCTTCTCGGTGCGCAACCTCCCGAGCATCGCGGTCGAGGGCTGGCCGCTGATTTTCTGGTACGTGCTCGGGACGGCGTTCTTCTTGGCCCCGCTCGCGCTGACGGCGGCCGAACTCGCGTCGACGTGGCCGGAGGCGGGCGGCGTGTACGATTGGGTCGCCGAGGCGTTCGGCGAGCGGACCGGGTTCATGTCGGTCTGGTCGATCGTCGTAATCAACTTGCCGTGGTATCCGACGGTGCTCGCGTTCGTCGCGGTGTCGCTCGCGTTCGGCTTCGATCCTGCGCTGCAGGACCACCGCGGTTTCGTCGCCGGCGTGATGATCGTCGTTTTCTGGGCGATCACGCTGATCGGCCTGGCCGGCCCCGTTGCCGCCGCGAGGTTCACGTCGTTTGGGACGCTGTTCGGTTCGATCGTTCCGGCGTTCGTGCTGATCGCCGCCGGGATCGCGTGGATCGCCGCGGGCAAGCACGTCGCGCTGCCGCCGTTCACGCTCGCGCGGCTGCTGCCGAGCTGGGAGGGGGCGCAGCTCCCGTACGTCTCCTCGCTGCTGCTCGCGTTCACCGGGATCGAGGTCTCGGGCTACTACGCGCTCGCGGTCCGCGACCCGCAGCGCAACTACCCGAAAGCGATGCTGCTCGCACTCGTCGCGATCGCGGGGTTGAGCATCTTCGCGACGCTGGCGATCGCGATCGCCGTTCCGGCCGACCGGATCAGTCTGAGCGGCGGCGTCGTGCAGACCTTCGCCGTCATCTTCGGCGCGCTGCACATCGGCTGGGCGACGCCGATCCTCGCGGTGCTGACGGCGCTCGGCGCTCTAGCGCTGATGTGCGCCTGGCTCGTCGGCCCGCTGCTGAGCCTCACCGAGGTCGCGCGAGGCGGCCTCTTGCCGCCGATCTTCCGCAGGCTGAGCGGGCGGCAAGTTCCGGCGGCGGTCATGCTGTGGCAGGCGGCGATCATCTCGATCCTGGCCGCCGCGTTCGCGCTGATGCCGTCGGTGAACCAGGCGTATTGGATCCTGACCGCGACGACCACCGCGCTGCTGGGCTTCTACTATCTGCCGATCTTCGCGGCGGTCATCAAGCTGCGCTACTCGCAGCCCGAGAAGCCGCGCCCGTTCCGCATCCCCGGCGGCACGCTCGGCGTGTGGCTCGTCGCCGGCGTCGGCTTCGTCTCGACCGCGTTCGCCGTTCTCGTCGCGCTCGAGCGCCCGAGCGACGTCACCTTCGTCTCGGACGGCGTGTACGTCGGTGCGATGGTCGTGCTGGCATTGTTCTGGATGGCGCCGTGGGCCGTCTTCTTGGCCCTGCGAAAAGCGTCGTGGCTCGCGGTGCGGCGCGAGGCGCAGTGACGCGGCGCGCGAGCGCCGTCAGTCGACGCCGATGTCCCAGACGAGGCCGAGGTCGCGCTTCGCGAAGGCGCGGAATGCGATCAGGGTCTCCGTCGCGGTGATCCCGGCGTGCGCGGCGATCCGCTCGGTGACGAGGTCGCTGAGCTGCTCGTGTTCGCGCACGCGAACCATCGCGACCAGATCGTAGGGTCCGGCGACGCTGTAGCACTCGGTTACGCCGTCGATCTCCAGCAGCTCCTCGGCGAGCGAACGGACGCGGCCGGGTTCGACGGTCAACAGGACGATCGCGGTGATCACGCTCCCGCCTACCGCGAGGGCGGGGCTCCCACCTGCGTGGGGACCGCGTGGGACGTTCCGCGAGCGGGCGCGTCGAAGGCCCGCAGCGTGCCGCCGTCCAGCGTCTTCCTCCGATGATCGCGTTCGCGCGCACCTGCGCCGCGATCGCGGCGACCGCGAGCAAGCTCGAGAAGATCGCGCTCGTCGCCGAATACCTGCGCGGCCTCGACGATGACGACCTCGCGCCCGGGACGCGCTTCTTCACCGGCAACCCCTTCCCGCAGGCGCAGGAGCGCAGCCTCGCGGTCGGCGGCCGCACGATCGTCGACGCGGCCGCCGCAACGTGGGGCGTCGACGACGCCGCGCTCTCGGTCGCGTACCGCGCGACCGGCGACCTGGGCGCGGCGCTCGGTCCGTTCGTGCGGCCGTCGCACGACCTCGGCCTCTTCCGCGAGGTGCTCACGCCGGCGGGGCTCTACGCGCTGCTGGTCGAGATCGCGGACGCGGCCGGCAAGAACGCGCAGAAGCGCCGCCGCATCCTGTGCGAGCGCATCTTCTCGGCGTGCACCGATCCGCTCGAAGCGACGTACGTCATCAAGATCATGACCGGCGAGCTGCGGATCGGACTGCGCGAGGGCCTCGTCGTCGACGCGATCGCGCAGGCCTTCTCGCGCGACCCGCGCGCGGTCCGGCGCGCAGCCAGCGCCGCGGGCGACCTCGGCCAAGTCGCCCTTGCCGCAAAGCACGACGCGCTCGATCACGTGACCATCGGCTACCACGCGCCGGTGGCGTTCATGCTCGCCTCGCCGATCGCGTACGGCACCGAGTACAAGGACCTCGTCGCCGCGACGTGGCTGGTCGACGACAAATACGACGGCATCCGTGCGCAAGCCCACGTCACCTCCGAGCGCACCTCGCTCTTCTCCCGTACGCTCAACGACGTCGCCGCGTCGTACCCGGAAGTCGTCGGAGCGCTGCGCGCACTGCCCGGCTCCAGCGTTCTCGACGGGGAGCTCGTCGCGGTGCGCAACGGGCGCGTGCTGCCGTTCCGCTTCCTACAGGCACGTCTGCAGCGCAAAGAGGTCTCGCCCGAGCTGCTGCGTGAGGTGCCGGTCCGCTACGTCGCCTTCGACCTGCTCGCTCGCGACGAGGAGTTTCTGCTCGACGTTCCGCTCGCGGAGCGGCGCGCGCAGCTCGCAGAACTGCTCGCGAATGCCGGCGACGCCCTCGTCCTCGCGCCGTGGACCACGCTCGAAGCGGGGACGACGGCCGAGATCGTGCACGAACGTTTCGAAGAGTCGCGGGCGCGCGGCAACGAGGGGCTGGTGTTCAAGCGCACCGACTCGCCGTATACGCCGGGGCGGCGCGGGAAGTCGTGGCTCAAGCTCAAGCGCGAGCTCGCGACGCTCGACTGCGTCGTCGTCGCCGTCGAGCGCGGCCACGGCCGGCGCGTGAACGTGCTTTCCGACTACACGTTCGCGGTGCGCGCCGTCCTTCGACAAGCTCAGGATGACATGGGGGGAGCTCAGGATGACATGGGTCTAGCCGTAATCGGGAAGGCGTACAGCGGGTTGACCGACGTCGAGATCGCTGAGATGACGGTGTGGTTCGAAGCGCACCTCCTGCCGCCGAACGAGGCCCGCGCCGCGTACGAAGCGCTCGACCTCAAGCGGCGCGAGATTCTCGTGGAGCCGACCGTCGTCGTCGAGATCGCCTTTGACATCATTGCGCGCAGCGATCTGCACGCGAGCGGTTACGCGCTGCGCTTCCCGCGCATCGTGCGGCTGCGGCCGGACAAGCGGCCCGAGGACGCCGACACACTCGAGCGCGTGGCGGAGATCTACGCCGAGATGCTCGCCCGCGAGGGAGTTGAGACCGAGAGCTGAGGCGGAGCGAGGTCGGGCATATCCGCGGACTCGTGGATTTCACCCGCGCGCCGGAGTGCTGCCTCGACGTTCGGGAGAACGTTCTTTTCTCCGACGTGTTCGACGAAGTCGGCGCGCAGCAGCAGCCGTGAGGGTTGAAAACGTGCGCCGCAAAGCAGCATCGTGCGGCCCGAGATCTTCATTCGATCGGCGAGGGCCTCGAGCGCGTGCAGGCCGGTCGCATCGATCGCCGTCATATTGCGCAAACGGAGGATGACGATCGGAGCATACTGCGTCACGTCGCTCGTCTCTTGGAGCAGCTTGTCCGTCGTTCCGAAAAGAAAGGGGCCGTGTATACGCAGAATCGTGACGTACGGCGGGATGGTCTTGTCGTGAAGGACGTGAGCGCGACCGTCCTCGAGGTCCTCGGGCGTAACGAGCGAGACCGTCGTCGTCTGGGAGACCCGGTGGATGTAGAGCAGGGCGGCGAGCGCCAGGCCCACGCCGACGGCGACGGTGAGATCGGCGAAGACCGTGAGCGCAAAGGTCGCCGCCCACACCGCCTTATCGGTCTTGTCGAGTCGCAGGATTTTCGGAATCTCGCGCCATTCGCCGATGTTGTACGCGACGACGAGCAATACTGCAGCGAGGGTCCCCAGCGGAGCAAACCGAGCCAGCGGCGCGAACGCTAGCACAATCGCGAGGAGCGTGAGCGAGTGGACGATGCCCGCGATGGGGCTCTTTGCTCCCGCGCGGATATTGGTCGCGGTGCGCGCTATCGCGCCCGTTACGGGGATGCCGCCCACCATCGGAACGACGAAGTTCGCCACGCCTTGCGCGACGAGCTCGGCGCTCGAGTTGTGACGGTCGCCGGTCGCAGAATCCGCGACCACTGCGGAGAGCAGGCTCTCTACCGCTCCGAGGATCGCGACCGTCATCGCTGAGGGAAGCAGCGCCAGGATCAGGTCTGGGCGAAACGCGGGCACATCGATGTGCGGCAAACCCGCCGGGATGCCACCGAAGCGAGATCCGATCGTTTCCACCGGAAGCTTGAAGATGACCACTGCAAGCGTTCCTGCCGCAAGCGCCACGATCGCTCCGGGGATGCGCTTCGTGATTCTCGGCAAGAGTACGACGACGGCGACGGTCAGGACGCCGATCGCGATCGTTTCCGGCTTCACGCTGCCCAGGTGCCGCCAGATCGCCTCCATGCGGGCGAAAAACTCGCTCGGGTTCTCGGGCATCGTGATGCCGAGAAAGTCCTTGATCTGTGTCGAGGCGATGAGCACCGCGATGCCGTTGGTGAACCCGATGACGACCGGCCGCGGGATGAACTTTACCGCGTTGCCTAATCCGGTGAGCCCGAGGAAGATGAGGATGACGCCGGCCATCATCGTGACGATCAGTAGGCCGGAAACGCCGTGTCTCGAAACGACGCCGGCGACGATCACGACGAACGCGCCCGTCGGCCCGGCGATCTGGGTTCTGGAGCCTCCGAAAAGCGCGACGATCAATCCGCCAACGATCGCGGTGTAGAGGCCGGCCTGCGGCGTGACCCCGCTGGCGATGCCGAATGCCATCGCGAGCGGGAGCGCTACCAGCCCGACCGTGAGGCCGGCGATGACGTCCGCGCCGAAATCGCGCCGTGAGTAGGACGACCAAAGGTCAAATAACTTCGGTCGCAGGTAGCCCATCGAGGGGAGCGATGCGAAACGCCTCATTTCGCCAGCGGTTCGGGCTGTCTCATCGCGTCGAGCATCGAGACCGATTCGGAAAGATGCGAATAGAAATACTCGCGCAGCAGCACGAGGACTTGCGAGAGCACGGGATCGCGCAGCGAGTAGTACACCTGGTTGCCGGCGCGGCGCGTCGTGACGACCTGCTTCGCGCGCAGGATCGCAAGATGCTGGGAGACGTTGGCTTGCTCGAGGCCGAGCTGGTCGATGAGGCTGCCGGCCGAT
>JAQBPL010000241.1 GCA_028287545.1 Vulcanimicrobiota bacterium
CCGTACCCATCATCCGGGTGTACGCTCCCGACGCAAACGGGAAGCCGGCGCCGTTGCGGGTCATCACGCCCCATATCACCGGCAACGGCACGGCCATTATGGCGATCACAACCGACAACTAGGTCCCCGGTCGGGGACGGAACCGGGCCGTCCCCGATCGGGTTGTGGCCTCTGGTGCCCGAGCTCCCTGAAGTAGAGACGATCGCCCGTGGACTGGCCAACGCCGTCGCCGGGAAAACGATCGCCTCGGTCGTCGTTTCCATGCGCAAGATCGCCGTCGCTCCGGACGGCGAGGCGTTCGAGCAGGTGCTGGCCGGCGAGACGATCGCCGCGGTCGGCCGGCGCGGGAAATACGTAGTCTTCGAGCTCGCCTCAGGGCGCCGGCTGACGGTCCATCTGCGGATGACCGGACGCTTGATCGTCCAGGCGGCCGGCTACACCGAGCCCTACCCGTATACTCACGTACGCCTTACGTTCACCGACGGGGTGAGCCTCAGCTTCGCAGACGTTCGGCAATTCGGCCGGATGCGGCTGCTCCCGCCGAACGATCCGTGGGACGCGGACGGCGGGATCGAACCGCTTTCCAAGGGGTTTACCAGCGAGGCGTTTGTGAGTATGCTGGACGGGCGTCGCACGCCGATCAAAACCTTCCTGCTCGACCAAAGCAGGATCGCGGGTGTCGGGAACATCTACGCTTGCGAGGCATTGTGGGAATCGGGGATCCGGCCGAGCCGCCCGGCCTGCAAGATCAGCCGGCCCGCAAGACGCCGGCTGCATGGCGCGGTCCAAGACGTTCTCCAACGGGCGATCGAAGCCCGGGGGACCAGCGTCGACGACTACGTTGATGCTGAGGGGCTGAAGGGCGGGTTCCAAAACCAACTCGCCGTTTATGGCCGCCTCGGCGAACCGTGCCCCCGATGTGGGAAACCCATCATACGCACGGTCATCGGTCAACGCGGAACCTGGTGGTGCCGCGGTTGCCAAAAATAAAATATAAACGATAGGAAGTTACTCCACCATCACTAGCACACTCGATCTCGATTCGCAGGAGCCGCAGGCTCAGGCGGACAGTCCCGAAACCCAGGCGGCCGCAGCGGCGGCCCCCGTCGTTCACGAAGAAGAGGACCAGCTCGCCCTCGAGCAGCGTCTGTACGAAGAGAGCCTCAAGGTTCTCGACGAAGGTCAGGTCCTCACCGGCGTCATCGTCGCCAAGTACCAGGACGAGCTGCTCGTCGACATCGGCGGCAAGTCCGAAGGCATCCTTCCGTTCCGCGAGCTCTCGCTTGCGATCGAACCGAAGGAGCTGAAGGTCGGCGACACCCTGGAAGTCATGATCCACCGGATCGACGACCAGGACGGCCAGCTCTATCTGAGCGAGCGCCGCGCCCGCGCGCTGAAGACCTGGGAAAAGGTTATCGAAGCGCACGACAACGACGAAGTCATCGAAGCGACGGTCACGCAAGTCGTCAAGGGCGGCGTTCTCGTCGACCTCGGCATGCGCGGCTTCGTCCCGGCGTCGCAGATCCGTCGCCAGCCCGTCGGCAACCTCGACGAGCTGGTCGGCAAGAAGCTGCGCCTCAAGGTCATCGACCTCGACCACAAGCGGCACCGCGTCGTCCTCTCGCAGCGCCAGGTTCTTGAAGAAGAACTCAACGCGAAGAAGCAGGAGCTGCTCGGCACGCTGCAGGTCGGTCAGATCCGCGAAGGCGTCGTCGTCCGTCTCGCCGAGTTCGGCGCGTTCGTCGACCTGGGCGGCATCGACGGCCTCATTCACAACTCCGAGCTCTCGTACGCGCGGATCAAGCACCCCTCAGAAGTGGTGAAGATCGGCGACACCGTCTCGGTCGAAGTGATGAAGTTCGATCCCGAGGCGAAGAAGGTCTCGCTCTCGCTCAAGCACGCGTTGCCCGACCCGTGGGTCGAGCACGCGGACAAGCTGTTCGAAGACAACAAGCTCGTCGCGCAGATCGTCAAGGTCACCCCGAACTATCTCCTCGTCGAGATCGTCCCGGGCGTCCTCGCGATGGTGCCGAAGGGCGAGTTCGACGCGGCGGTCCAGTACTCGCCGGGCCAAGAGGTCGAGGTCACGCTGCTGACCATCAACCACGGCACGCGTCGCATCACCGGCTCGATCCAGCACGTCGCCGACGTCGCACCGGAAGAGTTCGAACAGCTCGTCTCCGAGGACGGCTTCGGCCCGCTCGGCTCCGAGCTCTCGCCGACGCTGTAGCGTTCGCGGGACACACGAACAACGAGGGAGGCGGAAACGCCTCCCTCGTTGCTTTTTTACGGCTGCGCTTCGAAGACGAAGGCGCGCATCGCGCCGTCGATCGGACCGTTGCCGAAGTACTCGATCAGCGCGCGTTCGGCGCGGGCGGTGACGTCGGCCAGCGTGCCGGGCGCGTGCGCTTCGATCTGCGCCGCCATCGGTGTCCCTTGCACGATGCCCAGCGCCGGACCGCGCGCCGAGCTGGCGCGGCTGCGGCCGTCGACGGCTTCCACCACGACGTGCGAGAAGCCGGCATCGCGCAGCTTCCGCTCCATCGCGACCGGATCGCCGTGGCCGTGCGGGGTGCGTTGCATGAAGGTCTGCACGCCGGGAGGGAGCGCGGCCTCCGCGACGGTCCGCGAGACCACGTCGGTGACCTCGTTCCGCTCGATCGCATCCCAGACGTTGAACAGAAACCTTCCGCCGGGCGCGAGCACGCGCAGCGCTTCGCGAAACGCCGCCGTCTGATCCGGCACGAACATCACGCCGAACTGGCAGACGACCACGTCGAACGTCGCGGATTCGAACGGGAGCGCGAGCATGTCAGCGGGCTGCCAGCGCACGTTCGGCGATGTCGCGCGTGCAGCACCCACCGCGATCATGCCGCGGTTCAGATCGGTCGCGGTGATCGACGCGTCGGGCATCGCGTCGGCGAGCGCGCGCGTGACGCGGCCAGTTCCGGCGGCCGTCTCGAGGATGCTGCGCGCCGGACGCGTTTGCACGCGCTTCGCGATGTCGGCCGCATACGGCTCGAACAGAAGCGGGCCGAGATGCGCGTCGTACAGGTCGGGCACGGACCCCGCGAACACGGTGTCGCCTCGTTGCATAGAGCACCTCCTGGCGTGCCGGCGACCTCCCGCGGTCGCGTCGGCCGTTCCTCCCGCAGGGCGCAGCGGCAGGCGTTCGTATCTCGGGCGTCGTTCTTGAGCGCTATGGCGAAGCTGCGGGTCGGGCTGACCGGCGGGATCGGATCGGGGAAGAGCGAGGTCGCGGAGGCGTTCGGCGCGCTCGGCGCGACGGTGATCGACGCCGACGTGCTCGCGCGCGAGGTCGTGGCACCGGGATCCGATGGCCTGCGCGAGATCGCGGCCGCGTGGCCGGGTGCGGTCGGCGCGGACGGCGCGCTCGACCGGGCGGCGCTGGCGCAGGTCGTCTTCGCCGACGAGGACGCGCGCGCGCGGCTCAACGCGATCACTCACCCGCGCGTGCGCGAGCTCGGCGCGCGGCGCGAGGCCGAGGCGCCCGAGGGTCTCGTGGTGCACGTCGTGCCGCTGCTGTTCGAAGGCGATTTCTGGCGCTCGTGCGAGAAGATCGTCGTCGTCATCGCGCCGGACGATGTGCGCATCGCGCGCGTCATCGCACGCGACGCCGTCGAGCGCGAAGCGGTGGAACGCCGCATGGCCGCGCAGATCGCGCCGGCGTTCGCGCGCGCGCGTGCCGACTACGTGATCGAGAACGACGCCGACCTCTCGCTGCTGCGCGAGCGCAGCGCTCGCGTCCACGAAGGGCTGCTTCGCGATCTCGCCCGAAAGGAGTCCGCATGACGACGACCGCTCCGCTCAAGCCGATGTCGCTCGAGGTCATCTTGAGCGGTTCCTGGACGCTCTTCCGCCGCAATTGGATCGTCGCGCTGCCGATGGTCTTCGTCTCGATCGGGCTCTTCGTCGCGTTCGTGATCGTGATCGCGGTCGCCGCCGTGAGCGGTATTGCGACGACGGTCAAGGGCGGCCCGAGCCCCGGCTGGGTGGCCGCGCTCGGGGTGGGGTACCTGATCTGCCTCGTGCTCTTCGCGTTCGCGGCGCTCGCGGCGACCGCCGCGACGTACGGGATGGCGGATGCCGCGTGGGAACGGGGCACGGCAACGTTCGCCGACGGTGCGGCGGCGATGGGGACGCGCACCGGCGCGCTGTTGGTCGCGGCGATCGGGTTCGTCGCCGCGGTCGTCGTCATGCTCGTCCTGGTGATTCCGACCTTGGGGCTCGCGATGCTCGCGCTGCCGCTCGTGACGATGTACGTCTTTCCGGCGGTGGTCTGCGGCGGGTACGGCGGATTCGACGCGTTCCGCGAATCGTGGCGCCTGGTCCGCCGGTATCTCGGGACCTCCGCGATCGCGATCTTGATCCTGCTCGCCATTCAGTACCTCATCACGATGGTCATGTACGTCGGAATTCTGCCGCTCGAATTGGGGATCGGCGCCGCGAGCGGCGGGAGCAGCTCCGCGCCGAACCTCGGCCTGTTGATCCCGCTCCTCGTGCTGCTCGGCGTCGTCCTGGTCGTCACGATAGCGCTGCTGTACGCGTTCGCCGGCTATCACACGCTCGCGATCGTCGGACTGTACCGCTGGCTGCGCGCGCGGGCAGCCAGCGAAGACGCCGCAGCGCTCGTGGCCGCGCCGGCCGCCTTGGGCGGCGTCCCGGTCGTGCCTCTGGCGGCCCCCGAGCCGCCCGTCGCTCCCTGACCGGCCGCCGGGGCTGCGGCCCGACAGTGGTCCGTACGGCCGACGCCGAAGGGCCGTCGGTGCAGCAGACTATGCTCGATCCCGCAGGCGTGCGGACGGTTCGTTCGCGGCTGGCGATCGCCGCGCTCGGGACATACGCTCCGCAGAAGCGGCTGACGAACGACGACCTCGCGAAGCTCGTGGAGACGACCGACGAGTGGATCGTCTCGCGCACCGGGATGCGCGAGCGGCGCATCGCGCGCGAGGACGAGTTCACGAGCGACCTGTGCCTCGCGGCGGTCCGCGACCTGGAGAGCCGCGGCGGCTCGCTCGACGGCGTCGATTACATCATCGCCTGCACGGTCACGCCCGACTACCAGTTTCCGAGCGTGGCGACCCGGCTGCAGGACGTGCTTGGCCTGCAGAACGTCGGCGCGATCGACCTCGGCGCCGCGTGCGCCGGATTCGTGTACGGACTCGATCTCGCCGACTCGCTCGTGACGACCGGACGCGCGCGCAAAGTGCTGGTCGCCGCCGGCGAGACGCTCTCGAAGATCACCGACTACCGCGACCGCTCGACGTGCATCCTCTTCGGCGACGGCGCCGGAGCGGCGATCGTCACCGCCGACGCCGGCGCGGACGGAATGCTGCTCGCGCGGCGCGTCAACAGCGACGGCGCGTCGGGCCGCGAACTCTTCGCCACCGGACTGCGCAAGGAGATCGCCGGCACCGTCGATCCCGAGCCGTTCCTGCGCCAGAACGGTCGCGCCGTGTACGAGTGGGCGCTCACGAACGTCTCGGCCGGAATCGCCGAGCTGCTGCGTTCCGCGGAACTGCAAGCCGGGGATGTCGACTGGTTCGTTCCGCACAGCGCGAACGGCCGGATGATCGAATCGATCTGCAAGCGCACCGGAATCCCGCGCGAGAAAACGCTCACGAGCTACGAGCTGCACGGCAACACGTCGTCCGCATCGATCCCGCTCGCCCTCGCGCCTGCCGTCGCCGATGGCCGCGTCAAACGCGGCGACACCGTGCTCCTCTACGGCTTCGGCGGCGGCCTCGTCGAATGCGGCCTGCTCTTGCGCTGGGCCTAATCGCCAAGGCGCGTGCGTTACGGAGACGGTGAGGGGGCGTTTTCGTAGGCTGCGGCGCTGCGGCCGACGTCGAAGACGCGTTCGTCGCCTACGGCGTCGAGGAAGCCGCGCACGACGTAGGTTCCGCTCTGCCGGATCGAAAGCGCGCGCGAGAGGCGCATCGTTCCGGTCGCGTCGCGCAGGCGCGGCGTGCCGCCGTCGATGTACGGCGTGCCGGCGGTCGTCACGACGGTGCCGGGTTTCGTAGCGAGCGTTTGCGCGATCGTGTACGGCGGGTCGAACGCAATCGACTTGTCGACGACCGTTCCGAAATTCGTGCCGAGCATCGCCACGCGCACCGTGTATCGTCCCGGGCCGAGCGCGCGCCGGTCGTCGGTCGTCGAATCGACGATCACCTGCGCGAGCCGCAGCATTCCGGGCGGGACGTCGAGCTGCCGCGTGATCGGGATCGGTTTGTGTCCGGTCACCGACGACCACACCGGCGCGTCGTCACGCAGCACGTCGACGCGAAACAAGTCGGCGGTCGGGAAGCCCAGCCGCACGACGTGTCCGGACGCGTTGTGCAGCGCGATGGCGACGGTGAACGGCGTGAGGAGCGCGGTCCCTTCCCGCTCGAGGCTGACGTCGGCCCACACGCCTCGGGTCGACGACGGTGCAGGGCGCGAGGTTGCGCCCACGGCCAGCACCGCCGCGACGAAATCGGCGCGCGTCATGCGGCCCCAGACGCCGGCGGGTCCACCGGGCACGGAAAAGCTTGCGGCTGCACAGGATCATGGTCTTGTGCGCGACCCGCCAGAGTCCCGCGTCGCAACCGCGCCCCCTCCCGCGCCGGGGCTCAGGTCGAGGCCGCACCGTTGCGCAGCACGCGTCCCGGACGCGCGCCGGTGAGCACCCCGTCGCGCAGCGCCGCCCGGCCGTTGACGTAGACGTCGCGTATCCCCTCCGGCATGGCGAACGGCTGCTCGTACGTCGCGCGGTCGAGAACGTGCTCCGGGTCGAAGACGACCAGGTCCGCATGCATGCCGGGGGCGATCGTGCCGCGGTCGCGCAGTCCGAAGAGCTCGGCCGGCAGCGAGGTCATGCGCCGCACCGCCTCCGCCGCGTCGAACACGCGGCGGCCGCGCACGTACCGCCCGAAGACGCGGGGGAACGTTCCGTACGTGCGCGGGTGCGGTACGCCGCGCGCGGTGATGCCTTCGAACGCGCGCGCCGACGCATCGCTGCCGATGCAGCAGAATCCGGCGCTGAGCACCGCGGCGACGTCGTCTTCGCTCATCGAGAAGAAGACGGACTCGACGCGCATCTCTTCCTCGATCAGAAGCCGAATCGCGGCGCGCGCGGGGCTCGTGCGCCAGCGGCGGGCGAGCGCGTCGAGCCGCAGGCCCGCGACGTCCGCATTGCGTTCGCTGCCGGCGTCGGTCACTTGGATCGTCTCCCAGCCGTCGCCGCCGAGCAGCGGATCGCGTTGGATCTGCATCTCGAGCGCCGCGGCCAGCGCTTGCGCCGGATCGCGCAAGCGTTCGAGCGCAGCCGCATCACCGCCGCTGCGAATCCAGGGCGGGAGCACCGTGGCGAGTTCCGTCCACGACGCGACGTACGGATACGCGTCGCAGGCGACGGTGACGCCGCGCGCGCGCGCGCGATCGATCGCCTGCAGCGTGCGATGGACTTTGCCCCAGTTGCGCTTGCCCGCGGCCTTGTGGTGCGAGCATTGCACGGCGACCTCCGCCCGTTCGCCGACCGCGATCGCTTCGGCGATCGCCGCTTCGAGCTCGTCGCCCTCGTTGCGCACGTGCGATGCGTACAGCGGCGCACCGGCTTCGCGCGCGGCGATCGCGCACGCCGCGAGCTCGTCGAGCTGCGCGTAGCGCCCGGGTTCGTAGATCAAGCCGCTCGAGACGCCGAGCGCGCCTTCTTCGACCGCCGCGCGCACCAGCCGCCGCTGCGCCTCGAGCTCGTCGCGCTCCAGCGGGCGGTCTTCGTCGCCGGCGACGCACGCGCGCGTCGTGCCGAGCCCGACCAGCGACGCGACGTTGAGCGTCACGCCTTCGCGCTCGACGAGCGTGAAGAACGCGTCGAACGTCGTCCACTGCACGTCGAGCCGGTAGTCACGCGCACTGCGCCGTTTCTTCTCGAGCGCGGTCCCGGCGAGCGGCGCGATCGACGTTCCGCAGTTTCCGCCGATCTCGGTGGTCACACCTTGCCGAATTTTTCCCTCACAGCGTCCGTCGACGAGCCAGAGCTCATCAGAATGGGAATGAACGTCGATGAAGCCCGGCGCAAGCGCGAACCCATCGCAGGGGACGCGTTCGTGCGCATCGCGATCGGATAGGTCCCCGATCGCAACGATTCTGCCGTCGGCGACGGCGACGTCCGTGGTGTATGGCACCCCACCGCGTCCGTCGAAGACGCGGGGACGCTCGAAGATCGTCCAGAGCAGCGTTTAACCTAGCTTTCGCTGGGTACAGGGCAGACGGTGGGCCGACAGCTCAGGGAGACGTATTTCAAGATGGCGACCAACGAAAACGTGACTAGCAACGGCGGCGGGATGAGCGTGCGCGAGGCCGGGAAACGCGGGGGCGATCGGGTCAAAGCGAAGTACGGCTCCGAGTTCTACGAAGCGATCGGCCGCAA
>JAQBPL010000308.1 GCA_028287545.1 Vulcanimicrobiota bacterium
AGCTACGCCTCAACCCCGGCAACATCACCGATCCCGTGAAGACCCGCGAGGTCGTCAAGCTCGCCCTGGAGCGCGGCACCCCGATCCGCATCGGGGTCAACATGGGCTCGCTCGCGCGCGACCTCGAGGAGAAGCTCGGCCACACGCCCGAAGCGCTGGCCGCCTCGGCCCTGCGCCACGTCGAGATCCTCGAGGACCTCGGCCACACCGACATCATCATCTCGGTCAAGGCGCACGACTCCGTCACGACGATCTACTCGTATCGCCTGCTCGCTAAGCAGCTCGACGAGCGCGGCACCCCGTATGCCCTCCACCTCGGCGTCACCGAGGCCGGCCTCCCGCGCGAGGGGACGATCAAGTCGTCGATCGGCATGGGCGTCCTCCTGTTCGAGGGGATCGGGGACACGCTGCGCGTCTCGCTGGCGGCCGATCCGGTCGAAGAAGTCCCCGTCGCCTGGGGGATCCTCAAGGCCCTCGGCCTGCGGGAGAAGGGCTTCGACATCACCGCTTGCCCGTCGTGCGGGCGAGCCGAGATCGAGGTCGTCGAGCTTGCTCGCATGGTCGAGGCGATAGCCAAAGAGTACACCGCGCCGGTCAAAGTCGCTGTGATGGGCTGTGTCGTGAACGGTCCAGGTGAGAGTAAGATGGCAGACGTGGGGATCGCCGGCGGGAAAGGGAAGGGAGCCATCTATAGAAAGGGTGAGCTCGTCGGGACTTTCCCGGAGAGCGAACTCCTTGGGAAGCTCCGGATGGAGATCGAAAAGGTCATCGCCGACCAGTATCCCGAGTATCTGAGCGAGATCAACCGTGACGCGCTTCCTGCCTGACGTCCGACTTTTGATCGCGACTGCCGCGGCCGCCCTGGCCGTGTCGCTGTCGCTTGCGCTGTCGACCCCGGCAACGATCAGCGTGGACGGGCAGCGCCTCGCCTCCGACGTCGCGCCGGTGACGACCGCAAGCGGAGCATATCTGCCCTTGCGCGCGGTCGCCGATGCCAGCGGCGCGCAGACGTCGTTCGACCCCGCCAGCGGCGCGATCTCCTTGCGCCGCGGCGCCGATGTTCTCGTGCTGCATCCGGGATCGGCCAAAGCGAACCTCAACGGGCACGTCATCACCCTCGCGCACGCGCCGTTCACCGTGCGCGGCCGAACGATGGTCGCCGGCGCAACGATCGCCGCGAGCCTGGGCGCGACCGTCCGCTTCGATCCGAAGCGCCAGCGCGTCGTCGTGCGCACGCCGGGCGTCGTCGTCGCCGGCGCCGTCGACGACGAGCCGTAACAGTCTGCTGCTAGTCGCAATCTCGCCGCGGTGATCTGTACCGCCGGGCCGATTGCTGCGATCACCCAACCGGTGGGGCCCTCGCATTATCAGGAAGGGCGAGTGACGCTTGCCGACGGCACGACGTTCTCGATTCAGGGTGATGCGCGCGACGCGGACTTCCGCAAGGGTTTGCACAAGGGCGACCGCATCGAGATCTGCTTCGGACCGTCGCGAAGATGGGCCGATCAGCCGCCGAACGCGCGCGAAGCGTGGGCCGTGCGCGTGAAAGACGGCGAGTCGTTGACCACGATCGGCGAACCCGGCAAAAACGCGCGCATCCTGCGCTAAGAGTTTTGTCATGCTGATCCTTCGACAGGCTCAGGATGTCGAAGCATGGGCCACGACCGTGGCGCACCCTTCGACAAGCTCAGGGTGACGTGGGGTGCGTGGCGAAATCTCCCGGGGCAATGAGTGCCAATGTCCTGGATTTGCTGGTTGAGGCGCTTCCTCACTTGCGGGGCGGGTTGGGTTCGGAGTCGGCGCGCTTCACGGCCGGCCTGCTCTACGACAACCTGGGACTCGATGCGTGCGCGGTGGTCGACACGAACCAGGTGCTCGCGTATGTCGGCCGAGGCGAAGATCATCATTTGATCGGGGGCCCGGCGCTCACGGGGCTGACCCACCGGGCCATGGCGACCGGGCTGGCCTTCACGGCGCGCACCCGGGAAGAGATCGGCTGCCCCGTGCCGGGCTGCCCGCTCACCTCGGTCTCGATCGCGCCGTTCGTGGTGCGCGGTCAGGTCGTCGGCGCGCTGAAGCTCTATCGCGCCGGGACGCCGATCGCCGAGGACGACGAAAAGGTCGCGGTCGGCATCGCGCGCGTGTTCTCGACCTCGCTCGAAGTCGCGGAGCTCGACGCGCGCTCGGCGCTGGTGACGCAGGCCGAGCTCGATGCGCTGCGCGCGCGCGTCTCGCCGCATTTCCTGTTCAACACGCTCACCACGATCGCGGCGCTCACCCGAACCGATCCCGAGCGCGCGCACGATCTGGTGATCGACTTCGCCGAATATTTTCGCGACTCGCTGGCGCACCACGCCGAGTTCGTCTCGCTCGACGAAGAGCTCGAACACGTCGAACAATACCTGCGCTTCGAACACGCGCGCTTCGGCGACCGGTTGACCGTCGCGTTCGACGTCGATCCGCGCGCGCGACTCGCGCTCGTGCCGGTGCTCTCGGTGCAGCCGCTCGTCGAGAACGCGATCGGTCACGGACTCGGGCCGAAAGGCGGCGGCGGAACGGTACGCATCACGGCGCGTCCCGCTCCGGGGGCGACCGAGATCGCCGTCGTCGACGACGGCGTCGGCTTCGTCCCGGGAACTGAGCCGCGCGGCGGAAACGGGATCGGCATGGACAACGTCAACCAGCGCTTGATCAAACTGTTCGGACCGCAGAGCGCACTGCGCGTCACCAGCGCCCTGGGCACCGGCACCACCGTCTCGTTCTGCGTACCGGCCAGCGTCCCGGCCGCGGCGCGGTAACGTCCGCTGCGCGTCTTAGTCGTCGACGACGAACCGCTCGTGCGCAGCGAGCTCGTGTACCTGCTCGGCCGCGTCGCGCCGGAGTTCACCATCACTGAAGCGTCGGACGCGGTCGAAGCGTTGCAGCATCTCGCGGCGTCGCCGTACGACGTCGCGTTCGTCGACATCAACTTGCCCGGCCTGAGCGGGCTCGAAGCGACGAAGGTGATCGCGGCGCTGCCGGCGCCGCCGCACGTCGTGTTCGTGACCGCCGACGATTCGCGCGCCGTCGACGCATTCGAGCTGGCCGCGGTCGACTACGTCGTCAAACCCGTCTCGCAGGCGCGACTCGCGCGCACGGTCGAACGCCTGCGCGCGCTGCGCGAGGGCACGGTGCCGGCTGGGGCGGAAGCGCCGCGGCGCGTCGCGCTCGAGGACGGCGAACGCACGCGACTGGTGAAAGTCGCCGAGATCCGCTACGTCCAGGCGAACGGCCACACGGTAACGGCGCGCATCGGCGACGGCGATCTGCGTTGGAAAGGCTCGCTGGCGGACGCCGCAGAGCGGCTCGAGCCGGCCGGCTTCCTGCGGGTGCACCGCGCGTACCTCGTCAATCCCGAGCGCGTCGTCGAAGTTGAACCGTTCTTCGGCGGTTCGTACCTCCTGCGGGTCGACGACAAGGCGCGCAGCGAGGTTCCTGTTTCGCGCGGTTATCTTCCAGCGGTGCGCAAGGCGCTCGGTTTATAGCGGGGGCGCCGTGCGCTTTAGTCGACGATCTCGACCGTGCCGTTCGAGTACACGCGGAAACGCGTGTCGTAGGCCTTCGTGTGGTGGTCGATGACGATGCGGCTGTGGACCGAGACGTCGCGGACGCTGCGGCCTTCGCCCAAGTCACGCGGCAGATAGGCGCGCACGCGCATCAGCGGTGCGTGGCCGGGGCGCGGCGCGCTGAGCCGTTTCTTGCGCACGAGCTGGTCCACGATCTCGTTTTGCACCGCCGAGGGGAACGCGCGGAACGCTTCGTCCGGAACGGGCGCGGCGGCTACCGCCGGCGGCGGTTCGGGAATGTCATCGACGTAGCGGACGACGGCATCCCAGTCGTCGGCCGCGATGCCGGTGAAGCTGCAGTAGTAGCGGTGGACGGTCCGTTGCGGCGACCGCACCACTTCGCCGCGCTCGACCCGCACGCGGGTCTTGACCGTCCGCGAACGTACCGCGAAGTCGACATGCAGTTCCGTTTCGGCGAACCGCACCGGCGAGAAGAACGCCAATCCTTGCCGGCAGAGCGTCGTCCCGACGATCGCGACGCGACCGCCGGCGCTGCTGACGTGACCGTGAAAGTTGCCCTGTCGCGCTCCGGCGGCCCCATTTTCGAACCATGAGGGTTCGCGGGCGCCGCGCAGCTGGTCGAAGATTCCCATCGCTCTTTTGAGTATCGTACAACCGAGCGCCTGATACGCATCGCACGCGCGAAGATTTCGCGAGATTCACGCAACTTGAACGATTCGTGTGACGCGGAACACGCCGAATCAGCGCGGAGCCACCGGAATCCGTGCCTCGAGTGGACGGCCCGCACTGTAGTGGTCGAAATTCCGTTCGATCAACGCCAGGACGCGCCGGCCGGGAACCTGACCGCCGAAACCCGCGACGTGCGGCGTGACGATCGCATTCGGCAGTGACCAAAGCGGGCTCTCCGGCGGAAGCGGTTCCGGCTCGGTGACGTCGAGGCCGGCGCCGGCGATGCGGCCGGCGGCGAGCGCGTCCGCAAGCGCCGCCGAGTCGATCACGCCGCCGCGCGCGATGTTGACGAGCAGACCGTGGCGCGGCATCGCGGCGAGTGCGGCCGCGTCGATCAGGTGCCGCGTCGCGGGCGTCAGGGGGACGGCGAGAATCGCGGCGTCACAACGGCCGAGAACGGCGTGCAGGTCGTCGATTCGCGCCGACTCGTCGGCGAGCGGACCGGCTTCGCCGCTGCGCGTGACGGCGACGACGCGCGCGCCGAAGGCGCGCAGCCGCCTCGCGATCTCGCGCCCGATGTTGCCGAACCCGATGACCGCGACCGTAGCGTCGTTGAGCGTACCGATGCCCGCGGTGACCGACTGGTCCCATGCGCGCGCCTCGGCCCGCCGCTGCATCTGGGGCAGCTGACGCAGCAGCGCGAGCAGCAGCGTCACCGCGTGTTCGGCCACCGTCGGGCCGTACGAATCGCCGGCGTTGGTGATCGTCACGCCGCGCGGCGCGCCGTGCACTTCGACCGGGTCGTAGCCCATCGTCATCAGCTGCAGCCAGCCCAGCCGCGGCGCGCAGCGTTCCAGTTCCTCGACTAGCGCGGCGTCGTAGAAGGCCGGCCAGAGCCAGAGGGCGTCGGCGTCGGCCAGTTCGCGGTGCAGCGACGCCGCGTCGCCGACCCCGATGAACTCGATGCCGCGCCGTGCGGCAAGCGCTTCGAGCGGCTGGGTGAGGACGTGGGAGCGGGAGACGACGCGCATGCCGGGCGCCTTCGCCGCCGCGGCCGCGATTTCTTGAACGGCGGCCCGAGGGGGACGCCTGGTCCCCCCGTGCGAACCGCCGCGAGATATGTCGTTGGTGTCCTCCCTCTTTGCGACCAGCTCCGTCGAGAAGCTTCGTGAGCTCAGCAAGAGCAAGAGGCTGCGCCGCGCGCT
>JAQBPL010000331.1 GCA_028287545.1 Vulcanimicrobiota bacterium
GCGACGGGGCGAGTGCACGGGAAGCAGCCGATGCTCGGATACCCCTCCGAGTGAAGCGCGTTCACCGGTACCCCGTTCGCGTTGACGTAGGCCCAAACATCGTCGTCGGTCCAATCGTAGAGAGGGCTCACCTTGTAGATTCCATCGGCGTCCGACTGGACGGGGTCGAGGTCGGTACGGGTCGTCGACTGCACCCGGCGGATCCCGGTGAGCCAGGCATCGAAGGTGCGCAGGAAGGCCCGGTTCGGCGCGACCTTGCGCAGCGCGCAGCAGCGATCCGGGTCGGTCGACCAGAGCGCCTCCCCGTACCGCTCGCCCTGCGCCTCGACGGAGAGCTCCGGACGGACGGCGATCGGCATGACGGCGTAACGGCGCGCCACCCGCTCGACCAGCGCGTGCGTCTCGGGGAAGAGCAGGCCGGTGTCGAGGTAGTAGACGGGCACGCTCGGGTCGATGCGCAGGGTGAGGTCGAGCAGCGCCATCCCCGAGGGGCCGCCGAACGAACACGCCAGCGCCACGCGGCTGGCGTGGTCGCGCAGGGTTCGGCGGACGATCCGTTCCGCGCTTTCGACGGCGCGGGGAGCTGAGGAGTTCACAGCGATCTTTCAGTGTTGGGAGGGGCGCAAACGACGAAGCCCCCGCCGGATCGGCGGGGGCTTCGGGACACGTTTCTCGTGCGCGCGAAAACTCTACGCCGTTTCGGGAGACTCGGCACAGAGACAGCAGGCGCCCGGGCAGGCGGCGGCAAGCGAGATCATGTTCGGGGACCTTACCACGCGCCCGCCGCTCCCGTCAACCGCCGCCTGCCCGGCGGCCGCTAATGCGACCCGTTGCCGTCGCTGCCGTTGCCGCGGAAGCGCGCGAAGAGGTCGCGGGCAAACGTCATCGCGGAGGATTTCGCCTCGTCGTAGACGCGCGCGGCGTCGTCGAGGCCCATCTGGCGTCCGTTGCGGTAGTAGTACGACACGCCTTCGCCGACGACGACCGTTCCGGCGTAGCCGATCGCCGCCTTGATGAAGATGCCGCCGACCGGGATGAAGCCGGAGAGCTCGCGCGCGAGCGCGCGCCAGCCGAACCCGCCGCCGACGATCGGCAGCAGCTCCCAAATCTGGTTGAGGTCGGGATCGCGTCCGTAGGTCGCGCCGATGTTGAGCATCAGCGTCATCTGGATCCCGGTGATCGCCATCATGTCGCCGGCCGACGCGAAGGCGCCCAGGACGACGCCCAGGACCGGGACGTGATCGACGACGGCGCTGGCGCCGGCGACCTTGAGCGCGTTGAGCGCCGCATCACGGGTCAGTTTGGCGGCAACCGTTTCTCGCAGCGCCGGCAGACGCCGCCCGACTGCGACTTCGATGCCGCGGCAGCAGTCGATCAGATGCGGCAGGAACCGCCCGCGCAGCGACTCGATCGCGATCCGGTCGACGACGTATTCCTCGACGGTCCCCGATGCGGGCGCCTGCACCGGGCCGCTCGGCGCGGCGGCCGACGGGTCGACGGTAAGAAAGAGCACCGGCAAGCGCAGCGCGATAAAACGTTCGAGCGGCATCGCCGCGCGATCGCCCGGACGGCCGCAGCAGATGACGGCACGCGCATCGGTCGTGTCGACCACCCGGTCGCCGGCGAGCGTCTCGAACGCGGCGGCCGCCTCGGGCGGGATCGAGTCGCCGTCTTGGCCCGCGAGCAGGACCGAACGCAACGCGCTGGTCAGCGCCGGGTCGCCGGCCAAAAAGAACTTGAACGGCCGGCGGGCGCCGGCATGGACCGCGCTGACGTTGAGCCTGCCGCGCAGGCGTTCGAAGATAGCCGCAGCTGAGGTGGGGTTCACAAAGGGCTCCTACCCGGCTGCGCTACCCGGGGTTACGTGCGTCCGAGCGCTTCCTTGTCCGGATCGTCGGCGTACGCAAGGTAGATGAGCCCGAGGAAGATTTCGAGCGACTGGGCGTACATCCCGCGCGCGTTCGCCAAGTCGATCACGCTGCGGCCGGTCGCCTTGGCCTCGGCTAGGACGGCTTGCGGCGCGGCGTTGGTGTCGGCGCCGACGATGACCGCGGCGGCGACCTCGCCCGGAGTCAGATCTTGGCGGGCGAGCGAAGCGTAGTCGACACCCTTGGTGTGGAAGCGCACGTCGAGGGCGTGCTGGAACGTCGCATAGCGGTCCGGCGACTGCTGTACGCCCAGCATGTCGATGCGGACTTCGAGCTGACGCGCCCGCGCCATGTTGTAGAGCTGCGACGCCTGCGTCGCGCCGACCGCGGCCTTGTTCAGCGAGTCGACGGCCTTGGTCATCAGCGGTTCGAGGCGTTTGTAGTCGCTGAGCTGGATGTCGCCGGTGCCGTCGAGCGTCACGTGCTGCAGCTCGCGCACGAACAGGTCGAGATCGCCCGCCCCGACGTCGAGCAGCGCCAGCGATGCGCGCGCCGCGTCGACGCCGCGCACCATGTCGGCGTCGGCCGCGCCGATCGAGGCGAGCATGCGCGGGTAGGACGGGAACGTCGCGAGCGCCTGCGGCGGCGGCGCGTCGAGCTTCAGCGGCGCCGCGAGTTCGGTGAGCAGGTCGGCGTTCTCTTTGAGCAGGCCGCCTTGTTTGTTGCGCTCGAGCGTGCCGACGCCGCCGATCATCTCTGCGGCCTTATTGGTGGCGGTGGTGAGCGATTTGGACATCGTATTGACGTTATGCAGCATCGTCTCGAGACGCGACTCCTTGCGCGGCTGCACGCGCGAGAAATCCGGCATCCCGTAGACGATGTTCTGAACGCGCGAATTGATCGCTTTGAGCTGGTCGAGGCCCTGCTGGCGGCGGGTCGCGATCGCCGCGCCGGCCTGCGTCTCGTTGCTCTGCGCGGTGGCGAGCTCGTCGCGCAGGGGCAGCAGGTTCGGGTGCAGGAGGTCGAGCCGCCGCTCCGCATCGCGCAAGCCTTTGATGCGGACGTCGGCCAGCGCCTTCGCCTGCGGCGAAACCTTTTGGGCCGCCACGGCGAGGTTCTGCTCGCCCTTGGAGACTTGACCCATCGCGAGCTGCGCTTCACCCAAATCGAAGCGCGCGATCGAATCGTCGGGCCGGCGGTTCAGCACGTCGGTGAACTTGCGCGCCGCGATCGCGTAGCGCGCCGTGTCGAGGTCGTGAATCGCCTGCGCGAGCCGCTGGTCGTCGGTGCGAAGGGACGGGTTGAGCTCCGGGTCGCCGCGCAGGTTCGCGAGCCGCTTGTCGGTGCCGGGATGGTCCGCCAAATACTTGTCGAGGGCGCCTCTGCTCGCGTGCTCGGTCGCGCCGAGATGAGACATGAACGACAGCGCGGCGTCGGGGTCGTAGCCGGCGCGGTTCATCAGCATCAGGCCGTACTTGTCGGCCTCGTTCTCGTCGTCGCGCGCGATGCGCGCCAGCGCGCCGGCTTGGATCAGCTGGCCGAACCGGTACAGGAGCGGCGAGAACAGCGAACCGATGCTGAACAGCACGTTGAGGATCGACGCCTTGTTCTGCGCGGTGACCGCGTGGCGCCGTTCGATGTGTCCCGTCTCGTGGCCGATCACGTGGGCCAGCTCATCGTCCGACTGGACGAAATCGATCGTCCCCTCGTTGATGTAGATGTAGCCGCCGAGCGTCGAGAACGCGTTGATCTCGGAGTCGTCGATGATCTTGATCGAATATGGGACGTCTTTGCGCGCCGTCTGCGACCAGAGCTTGTTCGAGATGTCGCCGACCCATTGGTTCAACAGCGGGTCGGTGACGATCACGCTCGAGTCGGTGATCTGCTTGTCGTACTCTTTGCCGATTTGGATCTCGGACGAGGTCGGCAAGGCGAGCGCGGGTGCCGGTATGGTGGCACTCACCATCACTAACGTGAGGGTGATGACGGCGATACGACGGAATATCATGATCGACTTCCTTCGGGAACGCGCGGCCGGACGGCGCCGGGCCCATCACGTTCGACGGACCCCGGACACTCTCCACCGTTTACCAGATAATTCTGAGGAATGCTTGTGGAGAACCACACCTTCTTGTGCATGTCGTGTGGAACGCGCAGGGCCGCCTGAGCGCCCGTAGGAACCGCGGCGGATCATGATCACGCAGGGATGCCGATGAGCAGCGTTCGCGGACGCGGCCGCAGTCTCGAGATCGCGGTCGATCGGGTGCTCGGCGCCGCCGCCGAAGAGTTGCGCGAGCAGTTCGCAGCGCGTCCGGACTTCTATCGGGGAAGCCGGGCGGTCGCTAACCTCGGTAGCCTCGAGCCGGCGGCCGACGAGATCGCCGCGTTCCGCGACGTCCTGGCGGAGTATGGGATCGCGCTCGACGGCATCAGCGGCGTCGAAGCGCTCGGGCCGCTGGCTGCGGATCTGGATCTCGCCTACCTCGGCTCCGCGCAGGCCGCCGACGTCGCCGCGCTGCCGCGCCAGCGGACGCCGCGTGAGGTCCGCCTCTCCGAGGAGGCGCGCTCGCTCGTCGCCGATTTCGCCGGCGCCCGCGCCGACCTCGCTCGCCGCCGCCACGTCGGCACCAACGGCGCGAGCATGGCGGTCGCCTCGGCGGCGGTCGTGCTCCCGCAGCAGCCGCGTCCCGTGCCCGTCGGCGTCTCCACCCTGTATCACCGCGGAACGCTGCGCGGCGGCCAGGCGCTCCACAACCTCGGGAACCTCGTCGTGATCGGCGACGTGAACCCCGGCGCCGAGCTCGTCGCGTCGGGCGACATCGTCGTCTTCGGCGCGCTGCGCGGCGTCGCACACGCCGGCGCGCAGGGCGACCGCAGCGCCCGGGTGATCGCGCTCGAGCTCGCGCCGACGCAATTGCGCATCGCGACCGTCATCGCGACCAGCGGCGACGATCGCGGCAAACGCGGCCCCGAACACGCCTCGATCGTCGACGAACGCATCGCCGTCGTCCCGTTCGCCGAAGCCGATTTGAAAAAGGAGCAACTATGAGAATCCGGTCATGGAGCGAGCGCAGCAGCATCGCGCCCGTTCGACAATGCGGTTGCGAGCTCGGACCGGGGGCCCCGCGCCATAGGCGTGGGGGGCGCGGAGCCTTGGGCGGAGCGCCGTTAAAATGAGCGCTCGACGCATCGTTTTTACCAGCGGCAAAGGCGGCGTTGGAAAAACGACGACCACGGCGAACGTTGGCGCGGCGCTCGCGAAGAGCGGGAAGCGGGTCGTGCTGGTCGATGCGGACATCGGGCTGCGCAATCTGGATCTCGTGCTCGGGGTCGAGAAGCGGATCGTCTTCGACCTCGTTGAGGTCGTCGAGGGGCGCTGTCAGCTGCGTCAAGCGCTGATCAAGGACAAGCGGCTGGAGAACCTCTCCATCCTGCCGGCCGCGCAGACGCGCGACAAGACGTCGATCAGCGAGCTGCAGATGGGCGAGGTGACGGCGCAGCTCGGCGAGATGTGCGACTACGTGCTCATCGACTGCCCGGCCGGCATCGAGCATGGCTTCCGCAACGCGATCGCCGGCGCGACCGAGGCGATCGTCGTGACGACGCCCGAAGTCAGCGCGATTCGCGACGCCGACCGCGTGATCGGCAAGCTGAACGAACGCGGCCTGCCGCTGCGATTGATCGTCAACCGTATCCGTCCCGAGATGGTGCGCAGCGGCGACATGCTCTCCGTCGAAGATGTGACCGACATCCTCGCCGCCGAGCTCATCGGCATCGTTCCCGACGATGAAGAAGTGATCGACACGACCAACCGCGGCGAGCCGATCGCGCTGAGTCCCGATTCACGCTTGGCGGCGATCTACGCGAAGATCGCGCGGCGGCTCGAAGGCGAGCTGGTGCCGTTCACCAGCCTCACGCCGCCGGGTTTGTTCGAACGCCTCTTCGGTAAGGCAGGGTAGCATGGTCAACAATGTGATCCCGCAAGAAGCGCCGGCGGCCGTTCCGCGCAAGCGCGGCCGCGCCATCGTCGTCACCAGCGGCAAGGGCGGCGTCGGCAAGACGACGACCACGGCGAACATCGGCGCGGCGCTCGCCGCGGACGGTGCGAGCGTCGTGCTGGTCGACGCCGACGTCGGGTTGCGCAACCTCGACATCGTGCTCGGTCTCGAGGCGCGGGTGCGGCATCACGTCCTCGACGTACTCGAGGGTCAGGCCACGCTCGACGACGCGCTGGTGACCGACAAGCGGGTGCCTTCGCTGCGGCTGCTCGCCGCCGCGCAGACGCGCGAGAAGGATGACGTCGACACCGCCGCGTTCACCGACCTCATCGGCACGCTGCGCGACCGGTTCGACTTCGTACTGATCGACTGTCCGGCCGGGATCGAGAAAGGCTTCGCCAACGCGATCGCCGGCGCCGACGAAGCGATCATCGTGTGCACGCCGGAAGTCTCGGCCGTGCGCGACGCCGACCGGGTCGTCGGCCTGCTCGGCGACGGCCGCAAGGTCACGCTCGTCGTCAACCGGCTGCGGCCGGCGCTGGTGCGCAAAGGGAAGATGCTCTCGGTCGACGACGTCAACGACATCCTGCACCTGCCGCTGCTCGGCGTCATCGCCGATGCGCCGGACGTCATCGTCTCGACCAATCGCGGCGAGCCCGTCGCGCTCGACGCGACCTCTCCGATCGGCGAAGCCTATCGCGCGATCGCGCGGCGGATCACCGGTGCGTCGACTGCCGCGCCGGAGATCCCACGCGAAAAGACGTTCTTCGAGAAGCTCTTCGGGAGCCGTTCATAGTGTTCGAATTTTTCAACCGCCTCTTCGGAGCGAAGCCCTCCAGCGCGACCGCGAAGGAGCGGCTGCGCCTCGTCCTGCTCTCCGATCATCTCTCGCTCGCGCCCGACGTCGTCGAAGCGCTCAAAAACGATCTGATCGAAGTGATCTCGCGCTACTGCGAAGTCGACACCGCGAATTGCGACGTGACGTTCGAGCGCCAAGACAAACAGGTCGCGATGCTCGCAAACATCCCGATTCTGGGCATGCAGCGCCCGAAACCGCCGGCGCCCCCGCCGCCCGCAGCCCCGCCGCCGGCGTCGCCGGGGCTTGCCGAAGAAGCGGCCGCTGGCGCCGCGCTCGCAACGGCAACGCCTTCGACGCCGGAGCAGGCGCCGACGGCCAAGCAGCCGGGAAAACCCGGCGGTTCAAACGGCCGCCGCCGCCGGCGCAAGAACGGCGTCCAGGGAGCGCCGCGCCCGCAGCCGACCTGACCGTTCGGTTCGGGCGCTTACGAGAACGGCGTCGGGACGAAGGCGAACGTCGGCTCGTGGCCTTGCGGCGCCGCTCGGCGCTCCATCACGCGGAGATGCAGCACGCGCCAAGGCCGGCGCCGGGTGTCGGCCTGAGCCTCGATCATCATGCCGGGTCGGACGAGCCGCAGTGCCGCACCGCTCACGCGACATTCTTCGACGGCTCGCCCCGAGGTCTCGGTCGGACCGCGTGCGACGCGCATGCGTCCTCGATGCGTATCGATCGAAAGCACGTGACCGGCAAACCACACGTCGTAGCCGGGTTCGTTTGCAAGACATGGACCCGTAACGAGGCTTGCGACCACCGCGCCGGCGGCGAGAAACGCTCGTAGTCTGCGATGCGTCATGTTAGTGATTCGTACCCACGATGTCCCGCCCTAGCACGATCGTCATGTCCGGGCCCGGTTGCGCTTCGGGGCGCGCGGCGACGGGGACGATTGTCGCGGTCGACCCGAGTGCCTTCTGCACGAGGTACGACGCTGCGACGGCGGAGGGGCCGCTCTCGATTCGCGTGACGGCGAAGTCGTCCGTCGGCGCATTGCGAACGTCCCAGACGTTGAATCCCTTGCGCCGCAGATCGCCGGCGACGCGGTTGGCGAGCCCCGCGACGGTCGTGCCGTTCTCGATGCGGATGCGCACGGCGTTTGCCGGGGTGTTCGTCGCGGTCGCCGCAACGTCGGCCGCTGCCGGTTCCCTGAGCAGTGCGGCGACCAACCGCTGCTTCGCCGTTTCGTCCGCCACGATCGAGTCGCCGTAGTCGGGGAGAATGACCGACCCGGTATACGGTACTTGCGCCGTGCGGATGTCGCGCGGCGTGAGGTGGGACAGTGCGACGACGGCCGAGAGCTGCTCCTGGGCCGTGAAATCCGTTTCGACGTCCTTGCGAACGACATCGAGCAGCGCCCGCGCATGCGTCAGCGTGTTGAGCTGATTGTGGGTGATTCGCTCGACGATCGCGCGCACGACTTGCTGCTGGCGCATGATGCGGCACGGATCGCTGCACCAGTCGTGCCGGAACCGCGCGTAGCCGACGGCGTGCTCTCCGTCGAGATGCTGCAGGCCGGGCTTGAGGTGAACGGACAAGTGGCCCCAGGTGTCGTCGTAGTCGAGCGGTCCGTTCGCCCCGCTCCCCTTCAGCGCTGCAGAGTTCTTCACGACGAGGTCGATCCCGCCGATCGCGTTGATCACGTCCTTCGACGTGTTGATCCGCATCACGACGTAGCGATCGAACCCCGGGATCCCGAGCCAGTCGGCGATCACCGCCTTCGACTCCTTGATGCCGCCGTCGGACTGCGCCTGGTTGATCTTCGCCTTCTGCCCGCTCGGCATCGTCGCGACCATGTCGCGCGGAACCGACAGCTCGTTCACCCGATGGTTCTTGAAGTCGAGGTTCAGCGCCATGATCACGTCGCTGCGCGCCGCCTTCGACGTCGGTAGATCGAGCTTGTCGTAGTCGTAGTCGAGCCCGATGACGAGCACGCTGAGGTGATCCTTGCCGAAGAGCTTCGCCGGCTCCGGAACGAAGATGTGCTCGACCACCGAGACGACCGTCGTCACGGGAGCGGACCCTCGAAAGGTCGTCGCGCCGAGCACTAGCACGACGGCCGCTGCGAAGAGTCCGCCGGCGGCGGCGATTGCCCAGGGAGACGCTGCAAGCTTCCGCATGAAGCGGCGTTCGATATCCGGGCGAAGACTCATGGCGTTGGAAGCCGGGCCTCACCCGGCCGTAGCCCAGGCGCGCTGACGAACCGGGCGGCCTTCCGGGCCGCGCGGGCGAGGCGGTCGCCGTGCATTTCCTGAAGAGACGCTGGAGTGGAACGTCCCTGGTACACGCGCTTCAACTGGCCGCTTGCGATCGCCCCGATCTTGACGACGATCCTGGGGATCGTGTTCATTCGGTCGGCGACGCTGCACGATCGGTCGGCGGCGAGCGAGTGGCGCAGCCAGTTGCTCTACGCGCTGGTCGGGATCGCGCTGATGATCGGCGTCGCGTTCGTCGACTATCGCGTGTGGCGCAGGTGGGCGCTGCCGATGTACGTCGTGACGCTGGGATTGCTCGCGTTCATCACGTTCAAGGGGCACGAGGCGCTCGGCGCGGCGCGCTGGATCAAGATCGGCTCGTTCACGTTCCAGCCGTCGGAGCCGGCGAAGGTCGTGCTGGCGATCGCGATCGCCGCGCTGCTGTGCCGCGGCAGCTACAAGCGCATCCAGGAACTCTGGCTGCCGCTGCTCGCCGTCGCCGTTCCGGCGGTGCTGATCCTCAAGCAGCCGGACCTCGGGACGACGCTCGTCATCGGCGCGATCCTCACCGCGGAGCTCTTTTTCGGTTTGCCGAACCTGGTCGATTTCGGGCTCTACGTCGGCGGCGTCGCGGCTGCGGCGGCGTACGTTTTCACCAGCGAGCACATGCTCAAGCCGTTCCAGCGCGCGCGGCTGGTCGTCTTTCTCGATCCCAAAGTCGATCCGCAAGGCGTCGGCTACAACCTCAATCAATCGAAGATCGCGGTCGGCAGCGGCGAGTGGTTCGGCAAAGGGCTCTTCCACGGCACGCAGACGCAGCTCGCGTTCGTGCCGGAGAACTCGCGCGACTTCATCTTCACCGCGCTCGGCGAGGAGGCGGGATTCCTCGGCGCGCTGCTGCTCATCATGCTGTACGTCGTGACGATCGGCTTCGCGCTGCGGGCGGTATTTGCGGCGAAAGACCGCTTCGGCGTCCTGCTCGCGGTCGGACTGGTGACGTTGCTCGCCTTTCACGTCGTCGTCAACGTCGGGATGACGATCGGCATCATGCCGATCACCGGCATCCCGCTCCCGTTCATGTCCTACGGCGGCAGCGCGCTGATGACCGACTACATCGCCGTCGGCATCCTCTTGAACATCGTCCTCCAAAAAGACAAGCTCGTCTTCGGCGACGCCGCCCGCCACGGGTAGAAGACTGCACGGGTAAGAAGACAGCACTATGGCGATGGACCGAGCGCAGCGCCGTTAAACCTAGGGAGCGCCGTGCAACAAGAAACGCCGCTTGAGCGGCTCGAAGCAGTCAGCCGCGAGGTTGAGGAGCTGGCTACGTCCGTAGCCGTGCGGGCGAAGGCCTTCGGCGGCGACGTCGGTTCCGGGACGCGCGTTGCGCTGGTCAGGGAGCGGCTGCGGGTGGCGCTCGACGAGCTCGGCGACTATCCGGAGTCGGCCGACGAGTTCGGGCGGACGATCACCGACGAATAGCGTTACCGTTCACGCGGCGCGCGGGAGCGCGCGGATCTCGCGCGCGAAGAGCCACGGAATCGCGGAGAGCATCACGACGGCGCCGACGCAGATCGTGGGGACGATGCCGATCGTGCTGCCGAGCGCGCCGCCGGCTAAGGCGCCGACCGGCATCACGCCCCACACGACGGTCTTCATCGTTGCGCTCATCCGGCCGAGCTGCTCCGGCGCGACGAGGCGCTGGCGCAAGCTGACCTGCGTCACGTTGTAGGCCGGGATGCAAAGCGCCGCCGTGATCTGCACCGCGAGCATCACCGGGATCGGCTGCATCACCGAAGCGAGCGGGATCGCGAACGTCGCCGCGACCGTGCCGAGCAGCGTCACGATCATCAGGCGTCCGGCGGGGATCCGCCGTCCGAGCGCCGGCGCGGCAAGCGCGCCGACGAAGCCGAGGTTGCCGCATGCGATGATCGCGCCGGCGAGCAGCGGCGAGAAGTGCAGCACGCGATAGAAGTACAGCAGCCAGACGGCGCTCACGATCGACCAGCCGAAGTTGACGCACGCCGTCGAACCGAGAATCGCGCGCAGCACCGCCGACCCGAACACGATGCGCAGCCCGTCGACGAGCGCCGCACGGAACGCCATCGGCGCGTCGCGGTCGAGTGCGTCGCGATGCGCTTCGCGCACGCGAATTCCGGCCAGGGAGAAGATGGAGACGACGTAGGTTGCGGCGTCGACCGCGACGGCGAGCGGCGCGCCGATCGCGGCGATCAGCACGCCGGCGATCCCGGAGCCCGCCAGCATCGCGGCTTCGTTCGATGCGACGAGCCGGGCGTTGGCGTGCTCGAGCCATGCCGTCTCGACGAGAGAGGGGACGAACGCCTGGTACGCGATGTCGAAGAAGACCGACGCCGCGCCGACGATCAGCGCGACGACGACCAGCTGCGCGATCGAGAGGACACCCCAGAGCGCGGCGAGCGGGATCGTGCAGAGCGCGAGCCCGCGCACGATGTCGGCGATCAGCATCGTGCGGCGCCGCGACCACCGGTCGACCCACACGCCGGCGGCGAGTCCCAAGAACGGATAGGCCGCGAACTGCGCCGCCTCCAGCACGCCGACGAGATATGCCGGAGCATGCATGCTCAAGATCGCGACGGTTGGCAGGGCGAGCGCGCTGACCGACGTTCCGAAGACGCTCGCCGTCTGACCGGCCCAGAGGCGCGCGAAGGCGCCGCGTCCGCCGATCACTCCCTTGCTACCTTGGTCGCAGCGAAGGACCATCCGGCCGGGTGCCGGAACCTGAAAGGTGAGAGTACTCGAGAGGCGATCGCGTCGGGCCCGCTGGGTTCGCGTTGGAGCGTCCGGGTGCGTTCAGATTTCAACGAAACTCGAATTGGGACGCATGGCGTCCGCCCGCAACGCCCGCTCGATGGCGCGCACCCGCGCGTCGCCGCGATGTGCGAGCGGATGACGGCCGCCGGAGTCCGGGAGAAACACAACTTGTCGACCGACATACTCGTCTCGAGCGATCCGTGGGAAAACCGCGTCGCGATCCTCGAGGACGGTCGTCTTGCCGAAATTTACGTCGAACGCGAAGAGCGGGTCATCGGCTCCATCTACAAGGG
>JAQBPL010000294.1 GCA_028287545.1 Vulcanimicrobiota bacterium
GTACTCAATTGAGTGATGACACTGGGAAATAACTCTGGTGCGAACCGCTGCGCCGCCGCTTCCGCTTCGTAGCGCGCGATCAGCGTCTCGCGCTCGCCGAACCGTTCGCGCGCCTCTTCCGCCGCGCGCGCGTGCGTGCCGCGGTCGGCGAGCGCGACCGCGTGTTCGCGCTCGAGGCGTTCGATCTCGGCCTTCGCGCTGTGGATCTGGGCGCGGCGCTCGGCTTCGCTCGCGGCCTGTTCGGCGGCGAGCGCTTCGACCGCGCGCAATTCCTGATAGACGGCATCGAGCGCTCCGCGCGCCTCGGCGACCGCGTTCGAAGCGGCGAGCTCGCGTTCGCGCGATCCGTCGGTCTCGGCGGAGAGCGGGGTCAGCCGCTCTTCGAGGCCGGCGATCTGCTCGCGCAGCGCGACCCGCTCGCTCTCGACCCGGTCGCGATCCGCGACGACCGCAGACGACTGGCGTTCGAGACCGTCACGCCGCGCGACGGCCGCCGCCAGATCGGCCTCGATGTGCGCGAGGTCGGCGCGCGCCGACTGCGCGTCGGCACGATGCTTATCGAGCTCGAGCTCGAGCGTGTAGAGTCCTTCGCGCAACGTCGCGAGCTGCGCGCCCAGCTGCGCCGCGCGTGCGGCGGCCGCGGCGCGCCGGTTCTCGTGGGCTTCGAGCTCGGCCGCGACCCGCTCGCGTTCTTCACGCCGCGAGGCGGACGCGCGCAGATACGAGAGAATCTCCAGATCCCGCACGCGACCGGTGACGCGGCGGTACCGCTTCGCGCGGCGCACCTGCGCGTCGAGTTCCGGGACGCGGCGCTCGAGCTCGGCGATGAGGTCGTTGACGCGAATCGCGTTCTGTTCGGTCGCTTCGAGCCGGCGCAGCGCTTCGTTCTTGCGCGCGAGGAACTTGCCGATGCCGGCGGTCTCCTCGAAGAGCGCGCGGCGTTCGGTCGGCTTCGACGAGAGGATCGCGTCGATCTGCCCTTGCGAGACGATCGCGTAGGATCCCGGCCCAAGGCCGGTTCCCATCAGCAGCTCGTGCACGTCGCGCAGGCGCACCTGCTCGCGGTTGATGTAGAACTCCGACTCGCCGGCGCGATACGCGCGCCGCGTGATCTGCACTTCGCTGAAATCGAGCGGCAGCTGATGGTCGGAATTGTCGAACGTCAGCGAGACCTCGGCCATGCCGAGCGGTTTGCGCTGCTGGTTGCCCGCGAAGATGACGTCTTCCATCTTCTGCGAGCGCAGGCTGCGCGAAGACTGCTCGCCGAGCACCCAGCGGATCGCGTCGACGAGGTTCGACTTTCCCGAACCGTTCGGCCCGACGACGGCGGTCGTGCCGTCGTGAAATTCAAGGGTCGTCGCCTCGGCGAACGTCTTGAAGCCGAAGACTTTGAGGGATTTCAGGCGCATGGATTTAGAGAGGCGCTCCAGGTTCGGGTTCGCGCGGGGTGCGACGGGTGCGGCGGCGGTCGATGGCGATCACGCGGCCGTCATCCTTCGCCGCGCTGGGCCGCGACGCCTCAGCAGGATGGCGCTGGCGCAGCGTCGAGAGCGCCATCGCCGCGGCGCTCTGCTGCGCGACCTTCTTGGAACCGCCGATCCCCTCGCCCAGCACCTCGTCGCCGATTCGCACCTGCGAGGTGTACCGGCGATCGTTGGGCGGGCCTTCGGCGCGTTCGAAATAGAGCGGCGTGAGGCGCAGCATCGCCTGCGCGAACTCTTGCAGATCCGACTTCGCATCGCGTTCGCCGACGTCACGGCGGTCGACGGGAACGAAGTGTTCCTTTTCGAGGAAGGCGGCGACCCGTTCGAGGTCGGTCGCATCGTGCAAGGCGGCCAGGAACGCCTCGAACGCGTCGGCCAGGATGCTCTCGTTGCCGCTGCCGCCGCTGCGCCCCATCCCTTGGCCGAGCACGATCAGTTCGTGAAAGCCCAGCCGCCGCGCCGTCTCGGCGCACGACGCGCCGCTGACGAGGTTCGCCTTGCGCCGGGTGAGCAGGCCTTCGGAATCCGCCGGGTACTTCTTCATCAGCCAGCGCGACGCGGTGAACCCAAGAATCGCGTCGCCGAAAAACTCGAGCCGCTCGTTCGACACGAGGGACTGCTCGCGCCCAGCACTCGCATGCACGAATGCAGGCTCGATCAGGGCAATATCGAGGTCCGCCGCACCCGCCGTCTTCAGCAGCGCACGCAGCCGCGCGCGCCGTTTCTCACCCGCCATGCTTACACATGCTTCGCGAACACTACTGATGTGTTGTGGCCGCCGAAGCCGAAGCCGTTGGACATCGCGAAGGCGAGGTCGGGGACTTTGCGGGCGACGTTGGGGACGTAGTCGAGGGTGCACTCGGGATCGGGGACGGCGTAGTTCGTCGTCGGCGGGATGATCCCGCGGTCGAGCGCAAGGGCCGTGGCGATCCCTTCGATCGCGCCGGCGGCGCCGAGCAGATGCCCGTGCATCGACTTGGTCGACGAAACCGCGAGACCGTTGCGCGCGTGCTCGCCGAAGACGCGTTCGATCGCCTGCGACTCGGCCAGATCACCGAGCGGGGTCGACGTACCGTGCGCGTTGATGTAGCCGATCTGTTCGGGCCGCACGCCGCTGCGCTGCAGCGCGCGCTCCATCGCCAAGATCACGCCCTTCGACTCTGGGTCCGGCTGCGCGATGTGATACGCGTCGGCCGACTGCCCGTACCCGAGCACTTCTGCGTAGATGCGCGCGCCGCGCGCGAGCGCGAACTCGCGTTCCTCGATGACCAGAATCCCGGCGCCCTCGCCGAGCACGAACCCGTCGCGTTCCGCATCGAACGGACGCGAGGCGTGCTGGTAGTCGTCGTTGCGCGTCGACATCGCTTTCATCGAGCAGAATCCGCCCATCGCCGTCGGGATCACCGTCGCCTCGCTGCCGCCGGTGACGATCGCGACCGCTTCGCCCAACATGATCTTGTCGAACGCGATCGCCATGGCGTCGTTCGCGCTCGCACACGCGCTCGACACCGCGAAGAGCGGACCTTTGAGTCCGTACGTCATCGAGATCTGCGCCGACGCGGCGTTGGCCATCAGCATCGGGACGAAGAACGGCGAGATGCGATCCCACTTCTTCTCCGGGCCGACTTCGAAGGTCGTGTTCTCGACGGTGATGATGCCGCCGATCCCCGTACCGACGATCGCGCCGGTGCGCTCGCGCACGTCGGCGTCTTCCGGCAGGTTCGCATCGGCCATCGCTTCGCGGGCGGCCGCGAGCGCGAACTGCGCATAGCGGTCCATCCGGCGCGCGTCGCGCCGCCCGAAGAGCGCATCGGGATCGAAGTCGCGCACCTCGGCGGCGATCTTCGTGGTGAGCTTGCCCGGGTCGAAGGCCTGGATAGGCCCGACCCCGCTGCGGCCGGCGATCAAGCCGTCCCAGAAAGCTTCGCATGAGTTGCCGAGCGGCGTAATTGCGCCCAGGCCGGTGATGACGACGCGCCGTTTCTCCAAAACGCAATCCGGTTCGGAGAGCGTGATGCCGCCCCTCCCCGCCGA
>JAQBPL010000354.1 GCA_028287545.1 Vulcanimicrobiota bacterium
ATACCCCCCCGGGGGTCCGATGTAAATAGGTTCTATCGGCGAATGGCCCGCTTGGTGATTTGGCCGCTGACACAGGGATGGGAATGAGCGCCACCGCGACTGGGCGACAGCTCGCTTCTGAGGGGAAACTCGACCAAGCGCTAGCCGTCCTCCTGGAGGCAGCGGACCTGGACCCGACCGACGTGGAAGCCCATCTCGCGATCTACGAGGTCGCCCAGATTCTGCGCCGGCCGGACTTGGCACTCGAACACCAGCGCCGGGCGATCGCCCTGGCGCCGATCCACTCGACCTTCGCCGCCGTGAGCGAGGACTACGCGCTCCTCGTCCCCTGCGTGCCCGGGCCGTTCACCGCGAACACCCCGGTCGATCTGCTCTTCGATCCGGCCCGCGTGACCCTCCACCGCTGGTACGTCGACCCGGCCGCGCCGATGCCGCCGCTGCCGCGGCACGACGCGGTGTTCGTGGCGGCAGGCGAGTCGAGCTCGGCGCAGCCGGCGCTGCAGATGCTCGAGGCCTTCACCGAGCGTTGCCGCGTGCCGGTGGTGAACCGGCCGGCCGCGATCGCGCGCCTCGGGCGGGTCGACTTCGCCCAGACGTTCGCCGGCGCGCGCTTCTGCCGGGTGGCGCCGACCGTGCGGATCGGCCGCGCGACGTATGCGCGCGAGGGGTTCAACCTGCCGCACATCGTGCGTCCGCTCGACTCGCACGGCGGTCACGGACTTTCGCGGATCGACGACGACGGCGCCCGCCACACGTTCCTCGCCGCCTGCGACGCGGCGGAACTCTACGTCTCGCGCTACGTCGACTACCGCAGCGCCGACGGATACTTTCGCAAGTACCGCATCCTCTTCGTCGACGGCGAACCGTGGCCGTTCCATTTGGCGATCTCGCCGAACTGGATGGTGCACTACTACAACTCGCCGATGACGGAGCATCAGTGGATGCGCGACGAGGAGCACGCGTTTCTTGCCGGTATGGGCGAGGTCTTCGGCGGCGAGCTGGCGGAAGCGCTCCGTGAAGCGTCGCGGCTGCTGCCGCTCGAGTACGTCGGCATCGACTGCGCGATCGACCGCGACGGCAGGCTCCTGATCTTCGAAGCCGACAATGCGCTGATCGTGCACGAGCTCGACGATCCGGTGATGTTCGGTTACAAGCACGCCTACGTGCCGCGCATCAAGACAGCGATCGACGCGATGGTCCGGCGCCGCCTCGCACCATGAGCGTTGACGATGCGGCGCTCGATCCGAGCGACTGGGAGGCGTTTCGTGCGACGCTGCACGCTGCGGTCGACCAGGTCGTCGACGACATGGCGGCGATCCGCGAGCGTCCCGCATGGCGTCCCGTTCCCCTCGAGGTCAAGGCGGCGCTGCAGGACGCGATCCCGCCCGACGGCGAGCCGCTCGATGCGACGTACGCGCGTTTCCGCGAGCTGATCGAACCGTATCCGACCGGGAACGTGCACCCGCGCTTCTTTGGCTGGGTGCACGGCGGCGGGAGCGCCGCCGGCGTGCTGGCCGAGCTGCTCGCGGCCGGGATGAACGCGAATGTCGGCGGGCGCGAGCACGCGGCGGTGTACGTCGAACGCGCAGTCGTGCGCTGGTTTGCCGACCTGTTCGGTTACCCGGCGAATGCGAGCGGCATCCTCACCACCGGGACGTCGATGGGGAATTTACTGGCGGTCGTCGCCGCACGCGACGCCGCGCTTGGACGGAGCGCTCGCGACGCGGGGATCGCGGGCGCTCAGCTCACCGCGTATGCCGCCGCGGGCGTGCACGACTCGGTCGCGAAGGCGATGGCCGTCGCCGGCCTCGGCCGCGCCGCGCTGCACGAAGCCGCCGTCGACGAGCAGCGCGGGATTGAGGTCGCGGCGCTGCGCGGTCGGATCCGCGTCGACCGTGCTGCGGGGATGCAGCCGTTTCTGATCGTCGCGACCGCGGGCAGCGTCGACGTCGGCGCGTTCGACCCGATCGCGGCGCTCGCCGATCTCTGCGCCGAGGAACGCCTATGGCTGCACGTCGACGGCGCGTTCGGCGCGCTCGCGATCCTCAGCCCGGCGCACGCGCATCTCGTGCGCGGGATCGAGCGCGCCGACTCGATCGCCTTCGACGCGCACAAGTGGCTCCAAGCGCCGTACGCCTCCGGCTGCGTCCTCTTCCGCGACGAGGCCGCGCACCGCGCGCCGTTCGCCTCCGCGCCGGCCTATCTCAAGCGCACCGAACGGGGCACAGGCGCCGGCGCTCCATGGTACGCCGACTACGGAATCGAACTCTCGCGCGAGTTCCGGGCGCTCAAGATCTGGTTCATCCTGCGCCACTACGGGCCCAAGCGGCTCGGCGCAGCGATCGCGCGAACCTGCGACCTCGCCGCGACGCTCGGCCGCCGCATCGAAGAAGCGGCCGACCTGGAGCTGCTCGCGCCGGTTCTTCTGAACGTCGTGTGCTTTCGGGTCGTGCGTCCGGGACTGGACGACGAAGCGCTCGACCGGCTGAACGCGGAAGTCGCGGTCGCGGTTCAGGAAAGCGGCGCGGCGGTACCGAGTACGACGCGAATCGACGGCCGGCTCGCGCTGCGCGCCTGCATCGTAAACCATCGGACCCGACCCGAGGATCTGGACGTCCTGTTGGAGGCGGTACGCCAGGCGGCAGCTGCCGCGGGCTGACGCCCCAAGAAAGCGTCCGTTCGCTTTCATCTCAAGGGCCGCGCCGGAATGCCACCCTTGCAGGGCCACGAGGGTCCTAGAAAGTACAGAAACGTCTGCACTATCTTGACCGAGGTGGTGCCGGACCACTACGCTGGGAGCTCTATGGCCGCCACGACCGACACCCTCATCGAAGAGTACCGCCACGGATTCCACGAT